>NZ_JCBAMT010000069.1:0-37497 GCF_059760445.1 Achromobacter sp. D7-1
ACGCAAGTGATTGCGGGTTTTTTCATGGGCTCGCGGCAAGTATGTGAGCGAGCCTGCCTCGCATGAGAAAATCGCAGATTCCCTTTCAGGCTCGGATCCCTTGAAACACCTGCTCGCCACGCTCGACCGGCTGGACGATTTCGATGAAGTCATCGACGTGCGCACGCCGCTCGAATTCGCCGACGACCACATTCCCGGCGCGATCAATGCGCCGGTGCTGAGCAATGAAGAACGCGTGGTGGTGGGCACGCTGTACAAGCAGGTCTCGCCCTTCGAGGCCTCGCGCGTCGGCGCGGCGCTGGTGGCGCGCAATATTGCCGCGCATCTGGACACCACCTTCGCGGACCGGCGCCAGGGCTGGCGCCCGTTGATCTATTGCTGGCGCGGCGGCACGCGCTCCGGCTCCATGACGACGATGTTCAACATGATAGGGTGGCGCGCGCGCCAGCTCGACGGCGGCTACAAGACCTATCGCCAAGCCACGCTGGAAGCGCTGGAAAGCCTGCCCTTGGGCTTGCGCTACATCGTGCTGGCCGGACCCACTGGCAGCGGCAAGACGCGCTTGTTGAACGCGTTGGAGCAGGCCGGCGCGCAGACGCTGGACCTGGAGCGCCTGGCCTCGCATCGCGGCTCGCTGCTGGGCGCCTGGGCCGGCGTTGCGCAGCCCTCGCAAAAGGGCTTCGATACACAGCTGGCACAGAGCCTGCGCGCGTTCGATGCCTCGAAGCCGGTGTTCGTCGAAGCGGAAAGTCGCAAGATCGGCGCGGTCGCCTTGCCTGCGGCACTGTTGACGGCGGTGCATGCAAGTCCGTGCGTCGAAGTCCGCTCCAGCCGCGAGGACCGCGCAGCCTTTTTGCTGCAGGATTACGCGCATCTGTTCGACGATCCTGAATCGCTGAAGGCGCAGCTCCAGCGCATGATCGGCCTGCACAGCCGCGAGCGCGTGAGCGGCTGGCTGGCCCTGGTCGACAGCGGCGCGCGCGCCGCGCTGGCGCAGGAACTGATAGACCGCCACTACGACCCGGCCTATGCCCGCAGCTGCCACGCGCACTTCACGCAATTGCCGCAAGCGCTGCGGCTGGACTTCCGGCCCAATGACGGCGATGTGGTGGAGCAGGCGAGGGTGTTGCTGGCCAAGCTGGATGGGGCGGGCAGGACGGCTTGAGCGTGCTCGATCGGGCATGAGCCCGTCGCAGCCTTGCTTGGATTTATCAGCGTCTGACTTGCGCGCTTCGTGAAATAACGCTATTATTCAAGGCTTGCTTTTAAACGCAAACGCGCCCGTAGCTCAGCTGGATAGAGTACCTGGCTACGAACCAGGGGGTCGTAGGTTCGAATCCTGCCGGGCGCACCAAGTTTGATCTGCATTGGTTTTAATCGGCCGGTGCGGAATTGAATAAAGCGGTTAAATAGTAAAAGCAGCAAAAGCAGTAAACGTAGCAAAAGCAGTAAAAACGGCAAGATTTTTCTGATATAATTTTGCCTCTTTGCCGGAGCGCCCGTAGCTCAGCTGGATAGAGTACCTGGCTACGAACCAGGGGGTCGTAGGTTCGAATCCTGCCGGGCGCACCAAGTTCACTTGGTCAATACAGCAAAGAAAATGGAAAGGCCTTTGATCTCGTATCGAAGGCCTTTTTGTTTTGCGCCAGCGCATCTAGAAGCGGATCGTCACGCCCGCCATCGGCCCTTGCAGTACCGCGTCGAACTTGAAGCCGCCGCTGCTGTAATCCACGCCCAGCGCACGATAGCCTATCGCCGCCGAGACATTCTTGCTGAAGTTGTAGCCGAGGCCCAGGCCCACATCCCAATCCGCTTCTGCCCCGCCCGCGCCGATCAGGCCCCAGCCGGTGATGTAGTACTTCGAACTCAGGACATAGTTTCCGCGCACGCCCACCAGGCCGTCGACCCAGGTGGCGCCGTCGCTGCGCGTTCTGCCATTCAGGTGCGCGCCCTTGAGCGTGATGTCGGTGTCGACCGACCAGACGCGCAAGCCGGCCACCACGTCCAATTGATGCGGCGAGTTTTCCAGCACGGAATAGCCGACCCCGAGCAGTCCCGCGAAGGTGGAAGTCTTTACGTCCGCGCTGCTGGCCAGCAAGCCGTGCGGCGTATCTCCTTGCGTGCCGATCTTGGTGTAGATCAGGTCGCCGAATATGCTGTAGCGGCCTTTGCGCGCATCGCCTATCAGCATGGCGCCGAAGTCGAGGTTGTCCAACAGTTTGTCGAAGTCCGCGTGGACATCGATGACGGGCGAACGCGATACCGACGTCTTGCCGGACAGGCCGGCGGCCCAGAAGTAGGGCGTGACCGAAAACTGCCATTCATTTGACGGCAGGGAGCCCGCCGCGGAAGCCGGATCCGCTTCGGCGCCCAGCGCGGCCCCGGCTTGCAGCAGCCCGCAAGCCAGGCAGCCCATGACTATCTTTTTCATCGCAAACCCTCCCCAAGGCGCGGGCGTGATGAATCGAATCCATCACGCCCGCCGTGGACGCAAAGCCGGTCTGGCGCCGGCGGAGTGCAGCGCCGGTATCAGGTGACCCTTCTTACGGGAGGCAAGGTCCAGGAGCCGTCAATGATCGACGGGTTGCTTTCGTTGGGCCAGTAGAGGCGCATCATCAGGATGAACTTTCCCTTGGGGGCGGGCAGCCAGTTCGACTCCATGTCGGGGCCGGGCGATTCATGCTGGATGAGCAGATCGATCGAACCGTCTGGCTTCGCCTTGAGGGCTTGGCGCGCGCTGATCGAGTAGCGGTTCAGTGGGTTGTCGACGAAGAAGTAGCTTGCGTCATACATCGTCAGCGACCAGAACCCGGAGACAGGCGGAGTGAGGCCCTTCTTGAACGTCAGAACATATTTTTCGGAACCGTTGTAGACGCGCTTGATGGCGCCAGTGTCGGACTTCAGGGAGGTGGGGTAGATGGCGTCCTGCGGGCGGTTGGCGCCCAGGCCTATCGCGGTGACCAAGGCCCGCTGGATGTAGTTGGTGCCGTAGATGCCCGTCTTGGTCGTGAACCCCCAGCCGTCGATGTCCTGGATGTCGCCGTTGCTGGACTTGAAGTGCGTCATGATGCGCCCGAACCCGACCTGCGGGACGCGCTTCGCAATGGCGGGATCGAGTTGGCTCTTGTCGAAGTCCTGGCCGGGCACGATGCCTATCGCAGCCATTTTCGCCACGATGGGCGCGTCGGCGGCGCTCGGCGGATTGCGCTTGAGCAACTGGGCAAACAAGCTGAAGTACTCGACCGCGTCCATGTTGTTGACCTGGTCGCGCACCGAGGTTTTCATGTCTATGGCGGGGTCGACCTTGCCCGGTGGCGGATTCCAGTCCTTGCCCCATGCGCTCAATGGACAGAGCTTCACTTCGTCCTGCAGCTTGTGCACTTGCGCATAGTCTTCAGGCGTGCCGGTACAGTAGATGCGGCCCAGCAGCCAGACGATGCTGGTGGGGGATTTGTAGTGGGTCATGCCTTGCGGAATCGCGCCCTCCCATCCGGGGCCGCTGACTACGTAGGTTTGGGCCCCCGTGCCAGTCGTGCGCTTGCCGGGCACGTCGAATACCGTGGTCCAGCCGTCCAGCATCGGAAACAGGGCATAGCGTCCGTTCATGTCGGGCAGGCTGACGACCCAGGGCTCGTCGCCGACGTCGAAGAAGGAAGTGGTGTAGAGCGTGTCGGCGTTCGGCGCGGTCACGTCCCGGAACTTGGCATCGGGATACTGGCGCAGCTTGATGAGATGTCCCATCGGCGCACGCGTCCCCTTGGGCTCCGCGACGTTGGTGATGACTCTTCTGGTCATCTCCATCGTCACCAGGGGATAGGCATAGACGTAGACATCCGTTGCCAGTCCGAACTGCTCGTCGCCTTCGGGAAAATCCGCGACCAATCCATCGGCGGCTCGGGCTGGCGCGCCCAGGACGCTGGTTGCGAGTAGGGCAAGGCCACCTGCATTCAATGTGCGGCGTGTCAGCTTCATAGGATCGCTCCAACGAAATCATGGTTTGAAAATCACGAATAGCCGTGGCGCAGGCAAGGCTGCGCCCGGCCGATGCCTTGCGTTACCGCTGCCGGACGTACTTTCCGATTTCCCGCGCCGCGCCCGTGGTCCATTCATCGATCAACGGTTGCAGCTTGGACAGGCGCACGCCGCCCGCGCCCTGAGTGGCGTTGGCGACCTTCTCGCCGGTGCCGCCGCGCACGGAGGCATACAGCAATTCGTCCGTCATGCTGTCCGTGACCCGCGATTCGATGGCGACAGTCGCGTTGCGCGCCATGCCTCCTTCCATGGCGGCCCGGGCCTCGGTCATGACCAAGGCGATGGGAATGTACTGATAGGCGCGCAGCGCTTGCTCCGAGGTTCCCACCGCGGTGATGGCGATGCGTATATGGGCGACGCCAGGTTCGGCGCGATCAACCAGCCGCACCTGCTCGCCGACCTTGCGTCGCAGCGTTTCGTTGACCGCATTGCGGATTTCGGTGAGGGTTTCCAGGGAAACGTCCGCGGAAGGCTGCGGCTCCGGGTAATACACGACGGGCTCCAGCCAGACCGCGGTATAGCGCGATGGGTTGAAGTCGGGATTCAGGTAGACCAGGCGGGTGCCGCCGTCGGGCGCGGGCGCCTGGTGCAGCTGCGAGTAATCCGGCAGGAAGCCGGACTCCGTCGTTTTCGGCGCGGTGGAACAGCCGGCCGCCAGGATCGCGGCGGCGATGCCGACGAGAAGCGCGCCCGAGGAATTCTTGATCTTCATGCAAGTTCCTTCTGACGATATGGGGCATGGGAGCCCCGGCTGCAGGCGTCGGCGAGAGGTCCCGTGCAAAAGCTGCTTTCCGCTCGTGGGCGCATGTTTTGACCTATATGCACAGGAAGCCAATTATTTTTCGAACGCGGAAGTTTCGCAATGCGGCTGCATGAACTGGGTTTTCTGAACTATTTCCTTTGCGTGCGTTTTGTGGAAGGCATCGCGCGGAAAAGGTCCGTCAGAGTCTGGATGCGCCGGCGGCTGGATACGGGTGGGCGCCGGTTTGGTCGGGCCGATTTGCGCGTGCTTTATTTTTCATGGTATAAACACGCCTCTTTCGGAGCGCCCGTAGCTCAGCTGGATAGAGTACCTGGCTACGAACCAGGGGGTCGTAGGTTCGAATCCTGCCGGGCGCACCAAGCTTCTTGCTTGGCTTACACAGAAAGAAAATAGAAAGGCCTTTGATCTTGGATCGAAGGCCTTTTTTGTTTTGCGGCGGGAATGTCGCGTCAGCGCGGAGCAGGTGGGACTGGCGCCTGGGCTTGGGCTTTGTCGTCCGCGTCGAATCCCCAGTCGCCGACCGTGTACCAATCGTCTCCCAGCGTCTCGGCGGGATGCATGGTGCGGCCGGAGCCGTTGCCGCAAGCCATCGAATCGGTAGGGCAATAGCGGTCGCAGCCCCAGCATATGCGTTCGGGGTGCTTCGGGTGCAAGGGAAACTTCTTGGCCATGCCGGGTGCCTGTTGCCTGAGGGCGCCGCGGCGGCGGCGCCGATCTTTCCATGTATGCATCCAGCGTACTGCCGGGCGTGCACGGAATTCCTTGATCTGGCTCAAGCGCGAGCGCCTGCGGCGCACGTGCGCAATGTCGCGCGCCGGGCGGCTGTCTTGCAGGATTTGGGGAAGGGACCGCCGCCGCGGCAGCGGTCTCCTGCGCCTAGCGGCGTCGTCGGTCCACCGCCGTCAGCGAGGTGCCGCTCTTTACGAGCCGGTAGGTCTGTCCGCCTAGCCACGAGACCTTTTCGCCCGTGCTGGTGCGGCATATGCAATGCGTCTTCGGATCGAAACGCGAGGTGCCCAAGGCGGAGTACGCGTCGGGGTCTGAGACAAATCGTTCAATGCGGTAGAGCGTGCCGTCCGGCGCGGTGGCGAGGACGTCGGTCAATCGTCTTGCGGTGCCGAGCATATGCGATACCTCCATGCGCGGGCCATTGGATATACGGCGCCAAAGTCGTTCGGGCATTTCAGTGCGCCGGGGCGGGAAGCTGGATGTTCCCGCGCCGGGCGCTAATGAAAGTGCCCTCCAAACAATGAATCGTCGAGCTGGTCGGGAGAGACGCCCAGGGCTTCGGATACGCGGTCCAGGATAACCTGCCTGGGCCGTGGGCGCGGCCTTTCCAGTTCGATATAGATGGAGTGGTCCACGCCCAGGCGTGCAGCCATATCAGCGGTGCTGATATTGAGATGCTCGCGCCAGGCGCGTATCAGGCTCCAGTCGTTGCCGGTTTTTAGATTGACGACAGCTAATGGTAAATGACTCTGCCCCTGCGCGGGGGCTTTGCGCGGCGCGGCTTTTCTGCGCGCGTCGCGCAGGCTGCTCTTGGCGGCAGCGCTCTTGCGGGAATCGCCGCGAGGCGTGGTGGTTGCAGCTTCGGCGGTGAAAATGGCGCCGCCATTCAATTGGCGATATTGGTTGTCGCCGATCCAGTGCAGGGTCTCGCCGTTATCGAGCATGCATTCGCAATCCAGGTGGTAATTGCTGGGCATGCTTTCAAGTTGGGCGATGGTTTCCGTAGTCGTGGCGTGGCGCACCACACGGTGCAAGACACCGTCCGGCGAACGCACAAACACGTCGGGAAGTCTCCAGGAAAACGGAATGATAATCTCCACGGCGAAGCCTATCCGCCACTGTATCCCGGGGTGCTGGTGGTGGGATTTGGGGTTTCCCCTCGCCTGACTTGAGTACATGATTGTGCGCTACATCAGCCCTCAACATCTTCACAAATCTTCACTGCGCTCGGGGCTATCATCGCCGCGTTGCCCGCTGTCCGGGGCGTACTGTTCGAGTGGTGGCGATGCATCTGGCTGCGGCTGGAATCGTGGATGCGCGGCCGCGCGCGAGAAGGGTGGCATGGTGGGCGCTGCTGGCGGCGTGCGCGCTGCATGCGGTGGTTGCGGGGTTGTGGTGGCGAGAGCGGATCGAGCCCGTCGGCATGCGCGGCGCGCGCGCGCCGGAACTACCGTTCTTCGTGGATCTGCTGCCAGCCAAGGCGCCGTCCGCGCCACCGGTACAAAAGATGCAGGACAGGTCCAGCTCCGTGCCAGCTCAACCCGCCCGCATCGACATGCCGCCGGCGCCCGCGGTGGCGCCGCGGCAACGATCCGGCGCGCGCAGGGTGCCCGCGCCATCCGCGCCACAATCGGACGGGACGCCCGCGGCATCGTCAGACGCGCCGGATCCTCGGCGCGATTTCGCCTGGCGCCCGGAAGACGCGCAAGCGGCGGGCATGCCGCGGGCGCGCGGAGAATCCGCCGTGCGCCTCGGACCCAAGGCGCCAGTCGAACAATCCGAGATCGCGCGGGGCATCGCGAAGAGCGCGCGGCCGCCGTGCAAGAACGCGCATGCGGACATGGGCTTGCTGGCCTTGCCGTTCTTGCTGGCCGATACCGTTACGGATCGGGGCTGCAAGTGGTGAGGCCGAAGCCTGCGCTCGCGCCAGTCAAGAAAGGCTAGTCGCGATTACCAGGGCGGCGACAGGGGCAAGGCTGCGCATCTGTCCTGAATCATGGATACTGTTTTTTCAATCTGGGATTTCCAGAATTCATGGAGAGACGCAATGCCCGAATCTCAAGGCGGCCTGGACAGGCTGCGCCGCTTCATCGCCACCGCTACCCGCCTGGCCACGCCGTCCGCGCTGGCGCAGACGCCGGAACTGCAGGCCGCGTTCGCCGACCTGGTGCGCCATGACGACTGGCTGCCCGAGGCCTGTACCGCGCCGCATCCACAGTACTACCAGCAATACCTGCTGCACTGCGATCCGCTGGAGCGGTTTTCGCTGGTGAGCTTTGTGTGGGGGCCGGGCCAGTTCACGCCGGTGCACGATCACGAGGTCTGGGGCTACGTGGGCATGCTGCGCGGGGCCGAGGTCAACCAGCGTTATGTGCGCGGGCTGGACGGCAGCGTCGCGCCCGCGGACGCCTCGACCACGCTGCAACCGGGCGACGTGGAGTGCCTGTCGCCCGCCGAAGGCGATATCCATCGTGTGTCCAACGCTCATGCGGACCGGGTGTCCATCAGCGTGCATCTCTACGGCGGCAACATCGGCGCCGTGTCGCGCCATGTCTATGATCCCGCGACGGGTCAGGCCAAGCCTTTCGTGTCCGGGTATTCGTCGGCCACCCTGCCGAACCTGTGGGACCGCTCGGAAGCCGTGCGGGCCGCCCTCGCCGGGGGCGCAAGCTAGCACCTGTTCGCGCGCGGCGTCTCATGCTATTTTCTTGTCCTAAATATTAGGAAAATAAATAATGGACAAGACGCTGCTCAAAGGTCTGATGGTGCTGGAGGCGGTGACCGACGTGGACAATCCGCCGCGCACCATCGATGCGTTGGCCGCCCGTGTCGGGCTGACCCGCAGCAACACGCACCGCACCTTGCAGACGCTGATACACGCGGGCTACGTGATCAAGGACGACGACGGCGGGGGGTATCGCGGCGCGGTGCGGCTATTTGAGCTGGCGGCGCGCCAGCTGGCCCAGCTGGACGTGCGCAAACTGGCCGCGCCCTTCATGCGCACGCTGGCCGACCAGACCGGCGAAACCGTGCACCTGTCCGTGCTCGACGGCTTCGACGTGGTCTATGTGGACAAGATCGACAGCCCCCAACCCATACGCGCCTATTCGATGGTGGGCGGACGCGCGCCGGCCTACGCCGTCGCCACAGGCAAGGCGCTGCTGGCCTATCAGGCGGAAGGTTATGTCGAGCGTTACGCCGACAAGCTTGTGCGCCATACGCCATCGACCATCGTGTCCATGCCGCTCTTGAAGGACGAGCTGCGCAAGATCGCCCGCATCGGCTACGCGGTCAATCGCGGCGAATGGCGCGAAGGCGTGGGCGGGCTGGCCGTGACCTTGTTCAACAGCCTGGATCAGCCCGTGGCCGCGATAGGCATCTCCGGTCCGCTGGACCGCCTGAGCGCCGCCAGGATGAAGCAGCTGGCGCCGGACGTGGCTGCCTGTGCCCAGTCCATCTCGCAGGGGATGGGCTATCGCCGGGGCTATCTGGACCAGTAGCGGGCCGCGCCCTCATTTGGCCGCCGACAAACGCACCACGTCGGCCCAGCGGGCGACTTCCTGCTTGAGCACGCGGCTGGTGTCGGCGGGTGTGGTCGCCACGGCGTCGGCGCCCAGCTTCTGCGCAGCCTGCTGTACGGAAGCCATGGCGGCGGCCTTTTGCATGCCAGCCGAAAGCTTGTCCACCACCGCGGGCGGCGTGCCCGCTGGCGCCAACAAGGCGTAGGTGGTGGCGACCGAATAATCCTTCACGCCCTGCTCGGCCAGCGTGGGCAGATCCGGCAGCGCGGTGGCGCGCGTGGCGGTGGTGACGCCCAGCAGGCGGATCTTGCCGGTCGCGACCTGCGGCAGCAGCGCCGGCAGCGTTTCGATCACCATGTCGATCTGGCCGCCCAGCAGGTCGGTGATGGCGGGGCCGCTGCCGCGGTACGGCACGTGCATGAGCCGGGTGCCGGTCACGACCTGGAAGAGTTCGCCGGCCATGTGCTGGGAAGTGCCGGGGCCGGCCGAACCGAAGGTGATGGTGCCGGGCTTGCTCTTGGCCAAAGCGATCAGCTCCTGAATATTCTTCGCGGGAATCTTGCTGCTGTTGACTGCCACGGCCATGGGCATGCTGGTGGCCATCGACACGCCGACGAAGGCGGTGCCGAAGTCATAGCCGGGCTTGTCCGGCATGGCCGCATGGATCGCGTGGCTGCCCACGGCGCCCATCAGCAGGGTGTAGCCGTCGGCCGCCGACTTGGCCACGTATTCCGCGCCGATCTCGCCGCCCGCGCCCGCCTTGTTTTCCACCACCACGCCCTGGCCCAGGTAGTCGCCCAGGTGTTGCGCGTAGATGCGCGCGGCGGCATCCGTCGCGCCGCCGGGCGGGAAGGGGACCACCATGCGCACGGGTTTCGTCGGCCAGTTGTCGGCCGAGGCTGCGCCGCCTGCCAAAACCAGCACCATGCCTGTCAGGGCAATGCGCCACGTTTTCTTCATGGAAGTCTCCTTGGTGTCGGTGGGGCCGGCATGCGCAGGGGCTGCGGTCCTTTATTAAATCCTAATATATAGGACTCGTGTATCAATAAATGGTTTACTTAGAATTCCACAGGGTGATATGCTGGTCAACAATTAAGCGCTGCACCTAGGGATTGCACTAGGAATTTCGCGAAGATATGCCGGCCTGCAGCGGCGCTTCGCTGGATCATGCCAGCCTGGAAGGCGTGCTCTTATAATGTTTTCTTTGTCCCAAATATTGAATTTTCATAACGAGAGGTCAGACATGACACCCAGTTCGGCGCTGGCCGGCATCACGGTGCTGGAAATTTGCAATGTCGCGGCGGGGCCTTTTTGCGGCATGTTGTTGGCGGACATGGGCGCCGACGTGATCAAGATCGAAAACCCCGAAGGCGGCGATACGTTGCGCAGCTGGCCGCCCATTTCCGAGGGCTACAGCGAGAACTTCGCATCCCTCAACCGCAACAAGCGTTCGGTGACGCTGAACCTGAAGGACCCTGGCGACGTGGCGCTGGCGCGCGAACTCGCGCTTTCCGTCGACGTGCTGATCGAGAACAACCGCCCGGGCGTGATGGATCGCCTGGGTCTGGGCTATGCGCAGCTGCGCGAGGCCAATCCCAAGCTGGTCTATTGCTCGATTTCGGCCTACGGCCAGTCCGGGCCGCGTTCGCAGGAAGGCGGTTTTGACCTGACCATCCAGGCCATGAGCGGCCTCATGAGCGTGACCGGCGAAGCCGGCGGCGAACCCGTGAAGTGCGGCGTTCCCGTGGCGGACTTTTCGGCCGGCCTGTATGGCGCCTTCGCCATCGCGTCGGCCTTGCGCGCGGCGCAGGCGAGCGGGCAGGGCACGCATATCGACGTGCCCATGCTGGGCGCCACCTTGGGCATTGCGGCCTTGCAGACTTCGGAGTTCTTCGGCAGCGGCAAGGACCCCGTCAAGCTGGGATCGGCCCATCCGCGCAACGCGCCGTACCAGGCCTTCCGCTGCAAGGGCGGCTATTTCGGCATGGCGGCGGGCAATCAGGCCTTGTGGAAGGGCGTGTGCGCAACGGTGGGCCGCGAGGACCTGCTGGCCGATCCGCGCTTTACCGATACCAGCGCCCGCGCGCGCAATCAGGCGGCGCTGCGCGACATCCTGGAAGCGATCTTCGAAGCCGAGGACGCGCAGACCTGGCTGGCGCGTTTCCGCGCGGCTGGCGTGCCCTGCGCGCCCATCAACACTTATTCGGAAGTGTTGGCCGATCCGCAGGTGGAACACATGGGTTGGGTGCAGCCCGTGGATCTGCCCAATGGCGTGCGCACGCGCACCTTCGGCCTGCCGGTGCGCTTCGACGGCCAGACCACGGCCCTGCGCCGCCGTCCTCCGGCCCTGGGCGAGCACAACGATGAAGTGCTGGGCGCGCTGCGCGCCGGCAAGAAGGAGACGACGGCATGAGTGGCGTCCTGCGCATCGACAAGCAGGGCGCGGCCTACGTGCTGACGCTGTCGCGGCCCGACAAGATGAATGCCTTGTCGGCCGAACTGGTGGAAGCGCTGATCGCCGCGCTGGATGAGGCCGAGTCCGGCGGCGCACAGCTCATCGTGCTCAAGGGTGAAGGCAGGAACTTCAGCGCGGGCTTCGACTTCGGCGGCTGGCAGGAACAGAGCGAAGGCGATCTGCTGCTGCGCTTCGTGCGCATCGAGATGCTGTTGCAGCGGCTGGCGGCCTCGCCCTGCCTGACGCTGGGGCTGGCGCATGGCCGCAACTTCGGGGCGGGCGTGGACCTGTTCGGCGCCTGCAAGTGGCGCATCAGCACGCCGGACGCCACCTTCCGCATGCCCGGACTGAAGTTCGGGCTGGTGCTGGGCACCCGCCGTTACGCGGCCCTGGTGGGCGCGGAGCGGGCGCGCGCGGTGCTGGAGCAGGCGGCCACGTTCAGCGCGGAAGAAGCCTTGCGCGACGGCTTCGCCAGCCGCCTCGCCGACGCGCCGGATTGGCAGGACGTCGAGCGCGAGGCGCTGGACGCCGCGTCCGCGCTGAGCAGTGCGAGCCGCGTGCAGTTGTACGCGGCGCTGTCGGCGGAAACGCCCGACACCGATCTTGCCCGCCTGGTGCGCTCCGCCGCCCAGCCGGGATTGAAGGGCCGGGTGGCCGCGTATCTGCAGGCGCGCTGACCACGAAAAAGAACAGGCAGGGAAGGAGACATCATGGCATCGGGTTTCAATCAGAAGAACAAGCAGCGCACGCTGGCGGAATTGGCGGCGCTGGTGCCCAACGGCGCATCGATCGCATTGGGCGGCAGCTTCCTGCACCGCGGACCGTTCGCCTTCGTGCGCGAACTGATCCGGCAGGGGCGGCGCGACCTGGAACTGATCAAGCAATCGCCGGGCTACGACGTGGACATCTTGTGCCGCGCCGGCGCGCTGCGCCGCGTGCGCGCGGGCATCGTAGCCATGGAAGGGAATTTCGGCCTGGCGCCCTGGTACCGCAAGGCCGTGGAGCGCCGCGAGATCGAGCTGGAAGAACATGCCTGCGCCAGCCTCACGGCCGGTCTGCGCGCGGCGGCCTTCGGCGTGCCGTTCCAGCCTTGCGGCGGCCTGCATGGCAGCGGCCTGCCCGAGCTCAATGGCTGGAAATGCCTGGACGACCCCTATGGCAGCGGGCAGCAGACCTGGGTGGTGCCGGCTATCCGGCCGGACTTCGCCGTGATCCATGCTTCCGAAGTGGACGCGCTGGGTAATGTGCGGGTACATGGCACCGCGCATTGGGACCGCATCATGTCGCGCGCCGCGGGCAGCGTGCTGGTGGTGGCCGAGAAGGTGGTCGACAGCACCGTGTTCGAAGCCAATCCGGAAGCCACGCTGGTGCCGTTCTTCATGGTGCAGGCCTATGCCGTGGCGCCGCAGGGCGCATGGCCGGGATCCTGCTGGCCGGACTACGCCATCGACTATCCGGCGGTGGAGGCATACATGGACAAGCAAGGCGATCTGCAGGCGCACATGGCTGCGGCGCCCGAAGCGCGGGAGGTGCAGCATGGCTGAGCAATGGTCGGGCTTTTCGTACATCGTCACCAATCTGGCGCGCTTCATCCGGCCGGACGAGATCACTTTCAGCGGCGTGAATTCGACCCTGCCCATGCTGGCCTGCCTGCTGGCCAAGCGCGCCTATGACTGGGATTTCGTCTACATCAACGTGGCCGGCGGCGTGAATCCGCGGCCTTCGCAGGTCCCCATCTCAAGTTCCGATCCGGTGCTGGCCGAGCACACGGCGTCGATCTTCTCCAACGAGGATTTCTACGACCTGTGCACGCGCGGCCGCATGGACCTGACCTTCCTGGGCGCGGCGCAAATCGACGGCGCAGGCTGCGCCAACAATTCCTGCATCGGCGACTGGCATGAGCCCAAGGTGCGCCTGCCGGGCGGCGGCGGCGGCGCGGTGATGCTGCCCACCGCCAGGCGCGCCTGCACCTGGCGCACCGAGCATTCGCGCCGCGCCTTCGTGCCGAAGCTGGACTTCATGACGTCCTGGGGCGGATTCCACGGCGTGGTCACGCCGATCGCCGTGTTCGTCAAGCGCGACGGGCGGCTGGCCTTGCAGTCCTGGCATCCGGAGTCCAGCTTGTCCGAAGTGCGCGAGCGCACCGGTTTCGAATTCGACGCCAGCGGCGCCGAGCCGTCCGCGCCGCCCACCACGGCCGAGACGCGCGCCCTGCGCGAGCTGGATCCCGACGGGCAGTTCGAACGCGACGCCGCCGTCGCGCTGCGCTAGGAGGTCGCCATGACGCTTGCCGACGCCACGCTGGTGGCCGCTTTCGCGCGCCTGTGGAACCAGCCGCAATGGGCCGAACGGCCCGCTATCGTGACCGCGGACGGCACGCTGACGTATGCCGATCTGCGACAGGAGGTCGGGCGGATCGCGGGCGGCCTGCGCGCCGCCGGCGTGGCGCGCGGCAGCTATGTGGCCATCGCAATGGAGCGGTCGCTGGGGCAGGTGCTGGCGATTCTGGGTGCGATGGCTGCGGGCGCCTGCCCGTGCCCGCTGGAGCCGCGCCTGTCGGATGCGGAGACTGCTCGCCGCGTGGCGGCGGTGGGGCTGGGTTGGGTGCTGCACGACGCGGCCAACGCGGGGACGGCGCGGGCCAGCGGTCTGGCGCCAGACCGATTGTTGGACGCGGCCGGCGTGGCGCGAGGCCCGCTGGATTGGACAGGCAGCGCCGAGGCCACGCCGGGCGACGCGGGCCTGCTGCTGTTTACCTCCGGCAGCACCGGCAATCCCAAGGGCGTGCTGCTGAGCCACCGCGGTTTGGCGAACAATGCGCGCGGCGTGTTGGCGCATACCGGCTTGACGCAGGATGACCGGCTCTTGCATGTGATGCCGCTGCATCACACCAATGCGCTCAACAACCAGATCTTCGCGCCGCTGCTGGCGGGCGCCTGCGTGGCGCTGGCGGGACGCTTCCGCGCGGACGACATGCCGGGATTGCTGCGCGGGTTCCAGCCCACCATCATCACCGGCGTACCCACTATGTACGCGCGCATGCTCGAACTGCAGTTCGACCCTGCAAGCCTGGCGGCGTTGCGCTTTGCGCGTTGCGGCTCGGCGCCGATCACCGAAGCCCTGCACCGGCGCATCGAAGCCTTCCTCGGCTGCCCGCTGGTGGTGTCCTATGGCCTGTCGGAGGCCACCTGCACCTCCACCATGAATCCGCCCGCCGCGCGCCGCGTGGGCTCGGTGGGTACGGTGCTGGCCGGCCAGAGCGTAACCTTGCGCCTGCCGGACGGCGCCTCCGCCGCCCCGGGCAACGAAGGCGAGATCTGCATCGCGGGCGACAGCCTGATGCTGGGCTATGTGGGCGTGGACAGCGCCGACACCGGCACGCCGCAGTTGCTGCATACGGGCGATCTGGGACGTTTCGACGAGCAGGGCTATCTGAGCATCACCGGCCGCATCAAGGACGTGATCATCCGCGGCGGCGAGAACATCTCGCCGGCGCTGATCGAGGGCGTGGTGACGGGCCTGCCGGGCGTGGCCGCCTGCTGCGTGGTGGGTGCGCCCGACGAGGATCTTGGCGAGGTGCCCGTGATCTTCGTGCAGCGCGCGGGCGACGCCGCGCCGGATGCGTCCGGCATACAGGCCGAGGTGCTGGCGCGCCTGGGCCGGATCTATGTGCCGCGCGAGGTGTTGTGGATCGAGCGCCTGCCCGAGAACGCGGTGGGCAAGGTCGACCGCAAGGCGCTGGCGCGCCAGTTGGCGCCGGCGGCCTTGCGGTTGTGAGCGGGCAGGGCGCGCGCGCTTCGCGGCGCGCGGCTATTCGACCTTGCCGATCCGGTTGACCGCCACTTCCAGCGAAGCCGAGTCCTTCTTCCAGTATTCGTCGAAGGCCGGCGCGTCGAGGTACTGCACGGGGCTTCCGGTGCCGGCGATGCGGGCCTGGACCTCGGGGTTGTTGGCGATGTCTTTAACGGTCTGGCGCAGCTTGTCGATGACCGCCGGCGGCGTGCCGGCCAGCGCGAACACGCCCGACCACTGCACGAAACTGATGTCATAGCCCTGCGACTTGAAGGACGGCACGTCCGGCAGGCTGTCGAGCTTGCCGTCGCCCCAATGCGCCAGCGCCTTGACGCGACCGGCCTGGATCAGCTGCATGACGCTGGACGGCCCGGTGGCCAGGGCATCGACCTGGCCGCCCACCAGGGCCTGCACGGCTGGGCCGGCGCCGGTGAAGGGCACGTGCATCATCTTGATCCCGGCTGCGTTCTGCAGCATCTCCATCGGCACGTGCATGGTGCCGTAGATGCCGGAAGAGCCGTAGCTGAATTTGCCCGACTGCTTCTTGGCCGCGTCGACGAATTCCTGCAGCGTCTTGTATGGCGCGTCCGCGCGCACCACCAGCACGGTGGGATCGGCGGTGATACGCGCAATCGGCACGAACTGATCCAGCTGATAGGCCGGCTTGCGTTCCAGCAGCCGGTCGGCGGCGGGCAGGATGGAAATGGACGACAGGCTCATCAGCAGCGTGTAGCCGTCGGGCTTGGCGCGGCCGGCCTGGCCGATGCCGATGGCGCCACCCGCGCCGCCCTTGTTTTCGATGACGACGGCCTGGCCCAGCTTGTCGCCCATGGCCTGGGCCAGCGGCCGCGCGATGGTGTCGGCGACGCCGCCGGGCGGGAACGGCACCACCATGGTCACGGGACGTTCAGGATAGCCGGCAGCCAGCGCGTTCGCGGCTCCCAGCCATAGCAAGGCAGCCGCGGCCGCCCGGTAGCAACGCAGATTCATGTCTCACTCCTTGTGCTTTTACTGCCGAGCCGCCCCGTGTTCATTCCGGGGCTCTTGGGCTCAGACGAAGCGGTTTTCTATCTGGCCGATGCCGTCGATCTCCACCCGCACCACATCGCCGTGCTTGAGAAACTGCGGCGGATTCAGGCCCTGGCCCACGCCAGCCGGCGTGCCGGTGGCGATGACGTCGCCCGGATACAGCGTGATGCCGCGCGAGCAGGTTTCGATCAGCGTGGGGATGTCGAAGATCAGGTCTTCGGTGTTGCCGTCCTGGCGCAGCTCGCCATTGACCCAGCAGCGCACGCGGGTCTTCTGGCCGTCCATTTCGTCGGCCGTCACCAGCCAGGGACCCATGGGGCAGAAGGTGTCGAAGGACTTGCCCAGGTCCCATTGCTGGTGGCGCATCTGCACGTCGCGCGCGGTGACGTCGTTGACCACGGTGTAGGCGATGACGTGGCTCATGGCCTCGGCGCGGGAAATATTGCGGCCGCCCTTGCCGATCACCACCGCCAGTTCGGCTTCGTAGTCGATCTTGTCGGAGACGCCCACGGGCAGTTGCACGTCAGCCCACGGACCGACCACCGTCTGCGGCACCTTGGTGAACACGATGGGCCAGGATTCGGGGTTGGCGTCGTTGTCCTTGAAGACGGAGTCGCGCAATTCCTTGGCGTGGGCGTGATAGTTGCGCCCCACGCAGAACAGGTTGCGCCGCTGCGCCGGCAAGGGCGCTTCATGCTCCACCTGGTCCCAGCGGTAGGACGAGCCGATCTTGCCCGGCAAGGCGCGGCCTTCGGCCAGCCACTCCACGGCCGTCAGCGCGCCGGCCGCCGCGAGTTCGCGCGGGAAGTCCAGGGCAGTCACGCTGGCGCCGTCGTCGGCAACCACGCCGATGCGGCGCTCGCCATTGATCCGGAATACTGCAATTTTCATGCTTGCTCCCTGGGCGGTTCGGGCCGCCCTGTTTAATACCAAAAAGTACCAATTTGTTGATTTTTCAGGCCCAATTTCGCAAAAGAATATACCAACTGAACCAATTCTCCTATAAGAATTAATAGTTTTCGGGCGCTTATTGGTCTGAATTGGTATTATCTGGCCGCTAGCTATTCTGGAAAGGTCCATGGACAAAGCTTCCGCCTTGCGTGCGGTCATCCTCGAGAATCTGCAATCCGGCGCGTGGGCCCCCGGCCATCGCCTGCCCACGGAACGCGCCCTCAGCGAACAGTTCGGCATCAGCCGTTCAACGGTGCGCCGCACCCTGGCCGAGTTGAAGAACGAAGGCCTGATCTCGCAGCGCGTGGGCAGTGGCACCTATGCCAATCCGTCCTCGACCCTGGCGCAGGCTGAAGGACTGCTGCGCGCCGAAGTGCTGTCCACCAGCCCGGCCGAACTGATGGCGGCGCGGCTGGTGCTGGAGCCGGCCATTGCGGCGCTGGTGGTGCAGCATGGCAGCCCCGCCGATTTCGCGGCCATGCAGGACGCCTGTGCGCGGGCCGAGGCCGCCGACAGTTTCGAAGCGTTCGAGATCTGGGACGCCAGGCTGCACGAATTGATGGCCACGGCCACCCACAATCTCTTCATCGAAAAGGTATTCGCGCTGATGACGGCGGCGCGGTCGCAGGCAACCTGGGGCGCCTTGAAGCGCAAGAGCCTGACGCCAGAGCGGCGCGCGTCCTATCAGGTGGAGCACCGCGAGATCGTCGACGCGCTGCATGACCGCGACGCCGAGCGCGCCATGGAGGCGGTGCGGCGGCATCTGCTGCACGTCAGGGATAATTTGCTGGGATAGGGGCTGCAGCGTCCGCAAGCCCTGGCACGGGCTCTGCGGCTGCTACGGGATCGATGGCCGGCGGCAAGGCCGGCCGGCGTCGGACAACCGGTTCAGGACTGCCCGCGCAGCCTGGCCAGTTCGGCGGATAGTTCGGCCACCAGGGCCTGGGCGCGCGCCAGCGGGTCGTGTTCCCCAGCCGGGATGTCGGCGGGCGCGGCGGGGGACTGCAGCCGGGGCTGCACGCTTTCATGTCCCATGCTGACGTCCACGTCGAACACCAGTTGTTCGGCGCGGTGCCAGGTCGTGAACCATTCCAGCGGCCGGTCATGCTGGTCCATGCCCTGGCCTTGCAGCATCAGCAGGGGCGTGCCGGTTTGCGTACCCAGCAATTCCGCCAGCGTCCGGTCGGCGGCGACTGCCCGGATCTGATTGCGCCCGGCGCCGGGACGCAGGCCGAAGCGCCGCGTCAGCACGCCGTGCAGGGACGCGTCGGTCAGATCGTCGGCGCGCAGGCCGGGCACGGCGTCGACGGGCAGCCAGGTGCGCACGTAGGCCAGCGGCGCGTCGGCCACATGGCGCAGGCGTTCCAGCATCAGCAACTGCGTGGTGCCGAAGAAGGCCGCCACGTCGGCGGGCGGCTCGGCGCGCGCGAAAGCCAGCACGCGGGTCTGCAAGGCCACGCCCGACTGCGCGAATTGCTCGTACAGGCCGGTGGAGCGCTGCACCAGCCGGCGGTGTTCCTGCGGTGCAGCCACGCTGGCGGGGCGCCCGGTTTCGCGCTGGATCAGGCCTTCGGTGGCCAGGGCCGCCAGCGCCTGGCGCACCACGCTGCGCGCCACGCCAAAGCGGTCGCACAATGCTGCCTCGCTGGGCAGCACGGCGCCGGCCGCGAGCTTGTTCGTGCGGATGTATCCGCGCAGCAGGGTCGCCACCTGGGCGTGCAGCGGGATATCGCCGGAGCGGTCAAGTACGGGCAATGCGTCGTGCGTGGCGGGCGCCATGGGAATCAACCTCCGGTTTGTGCCCGCGCAGTTTCCCACACATGCGTCCAGCCCGGGGCCAGATGCGCGGCGCGCTCGGCGGCCAGGATCAGGCTGTCCTCGCGGGCGATACCCTTGCCTGCGATGTCGAAGGCGGTGCCGTGGTCCACGGACACGCGCACGACCGGCAGGCCCACCGTGATGTTCACGCCGTCGTCGCCATACACCGCCTTGAAGGGCGCGTGGCCCTGGTCGTGGTAACAGGCGATCACGAACTTCCACTTGCCGCGCACGGCTTGCGGGAACAGCGCGTCGGCCGGGATGGGGCCGGCGGCCAGGATGCCGGCGGCATTGGCTTCGGCCACGGCGGGCGCCAGGATGTCGGCGTCTTCGCTGCCGAAGATGCCGTTTTCGCCGGCATGCGGATTCAGGCCCGATACGGCCACCGGCTGGTCGCCGCGGCCCAGCGCCTGGGCGAACGAACCGGCCAGTCGCAGCACCGCGCGCATGCGCGCCGGGGTCAGGTCTTCGATGGCCTGGCGCAGCGACACGTGGGTGGTGGCGTGGAAAATGTAGAGGTCGCCGGCCGACAGCACCAGCGAGAAGGTCTTGACGCCGAACTCGTGCGCCAGCAGCTCGGTGTGGCCGGGCCACTTGTGGCCGGCGGCATGCATGGCGGCTTTGTTGAGCGGGGCGGTGACGATGCCGTCGACCTCGCCGGCGCGCGCCAGAGCGCAGGCCGTGGTGACGAAGCGTACCGAGCCGTCGCCCGCGTCCGCGCTGATCTCGCCCAGCTTTACATGGGCCAGCGAGGGGCCGGCCTGCAGTACTTCGATGGTGCCGGGAGTGTTGGCGCAGTCGGCCGCGCGCTCCAGCTTGCGCACGATAGCGGGGTCGCCGCCCAGGCTGCGCACGGCATTGGCCATCACGTCCACGTCGCCGACCACCAGCAGGCGGGCCTTTTGGCGCAGTTCATCATGGCCCATCAGCATCTTGGCGGTGATTTCCGGCCCGATGCCCGCCACGTCGCCCAGGGTTACGGCCAGCAGGGGCAGCTTGCCCGATTGGGGTTGTGTCATCGCTTGAATCTCCTGTCGCGGATCGCGCGCACCGCGCGAACCAGTACATCTTCGGTGCCAAAGCCGCCGGCCTTGGTCACCACGGGCAGGCCGGCGGCCGTGCCTCCGGTCAGCGTGCCCAGGGGCACGCCGCCCATTACTTCATCCACCAGCGCAATGCCGCGTGCGCCCAGCGCCACCAGCACGCTGCGCGCGCCGTCGCCACCGGTGGCAACCACGCCGGCCGCGTTGGCGCTGGCGATCAATTGCGCGGCCAGGCTGCCCAGGCGCGCGGCGACGGTCCCGGAATCCAGGCCGTCCAGTTGGCCTTCCGGCGCCAGCAGCAGCACCGTACCGGCCTGCGCGGGGGCTTGCGCGTGCGCCTGCAGCAGCGGCTGGCTCCAGGCCTGCCATGCGGCGTCGTCGGCCAATTGGGCCAGCGAGGGCGTCCAGGTGTCCGCGCCCGAGGCTTGCAGCGCGGCGGCTTGCGCCCGCGCTGCGCTGTGCTGCGAGGTCACCACCACCACGACCGGCGCGGTCTGGTCGGCGCCGGCCCAGACCCGGGCCAGCGGCACGGCCAGGCCGCCCGCGCCCACGGGCAGGGCGTGCACGCCAAGCAGGCCGATGGCGCGCGCCAGGCGCTCCAGGTCGGCTTCAGTGGCGGCATCGACCACCACGGTCTTGCCTGCCTGGCGGATGCGCGCAGCCAGCGCTTGCGGCGTGTCGTCTTCCTGCGCCGCGACGTGCGCGCAACCGAGCAGGGTGGGGATATGGCTTTCGGTCACGGGGGTCACCGGATCGGTGGCCGCCGAGGTCTCGGTGACCGGCTTGCCGTTGACGTAGAGCACGCCTTGTTCGACGGTGCGGCCGGTGGCCGGAAAGGCCGGGCAGATCACCGCGATGGTGTCCGGGCCCCAAGCCTCGCGCGCCGCGTCGATCTCGGCCTTGAAGGCGCCGCGCAAGGTGGAGTCCACTTTCTTGTACAGGCGCGTGACGCCGGCCGCACGCAGGCGCCGCACGTTCTGCCAGACGACTTCGGCCGCGTCGGCGGCCGACAGGGGGCGGCTGTTGGTCGTGACCGCCAACACTTCCACGCCGGCGGCGCCCGGACCCGACAGCGCCTCGTCGGCGCCGCCGATGGACAGGTGCGTGCTCCAGCCGGCGCGCACGAACTGCACCGCCGTGTCGCCGGAACCGGTCAGGTCATCGGCGACGATGGCGATGGCGGGATTCAAAGCGCTTCTCCGCGCGCTTCGCGCAGGGCGGGCGCGACCGTGGGGTCGGCGTCCTCGGACTTGAGCTCGCCGGCGCGCTTGAGGAAGTACGAGGCCAGCATCGGGGCCAGGATCGAGCTGATCAGCACGCAGGCAGCGACCTGCGCGGTGGCGGTCGACACGTATTGCTGGAAGTTGGGATCGGCTGCCGCCACGACCGCGGGAGTGGCGATGGCGTTGCCGGCGGTGGTGCCAGCCGCGAAGCCCAGGCCGCTCTTGCCGCCGCGCTTCAGGATGTAGCGATAGCCCAGGTAGACCAGGCCGCCAGTGATGGGGCTGATGATCAGGCCCAGGATCAGGCCGCTGATGCCGCCCGAAACCACGGCGCCCAGGTTGATGCCGGTACCCAGCGCGAAGGCGAAGAACGGGATGACGATGTTGGGCACGGGCTTGAGCACGTCGCGCCACTTGGGATCCAGGTTGCCGACCACCACGCCCAGCAGGAACGGCACCAGCGCCGCCACCAGGGCGATCATGGGGATGTCGGCCAGGCCCGAGGCGCCCAGGAACAGCAGGCTGAAGAAGGGGCCATCGTTGACCGCGCTGGCCACATAGGCGCCGCGGTCGCGGGCATCGCCGTACTGGCCGGTATAGGCCAGCCACAGGCCGCCGTTGCTGTTGTCGAAGGCCGCCAGCAGCGCCAGGATGGAGACGCCGAGCACGCCGTCCAGGCCGACATAGCTGCCCAGGATGATGATGAGGGTGGCGGGCACCAGCGTCTTCATCAGCAGGATGGTGCCGGCGGTGGCCAGGATGGGGCCGCCCGTGCGCGCATTGACCTGAGTGCCGGTGGCGAAGATCAGCAGCGCGATCAGGGGCAGGGCGCTGTTCTTGAACAGCGCCGTGGTGAAGCCGCCGATCGCCAGAGCGTCGGGCGCGAAGGTGCCGATCAGGGAACCCAGGATCAGCGGCACCAGCATCAATCCACCGGGGATTTTCTGCATCGTGCCAAAAAAGGGCGAGCGGGTAGTTTCGGTCGACACTATCGGAGTCTCCAGGACGGTTTTTCTGGGTTGCAGACGTTCGAGCGCGCGTCTGTCAGATGGTTGATCAGGGATGAAAAACCGTAGTGTACACCTGTACGTACAGCATGTACGTACAGGTTTTCCCGCCCAGGAGGGAGTTCCGATTTTAGAAGCGGTAGGCGCCGCTCAGCATGACGGTGCGGCGCGCGCCGTAGAAGCAGTCGCCGCGGTCCAGGCAGACCACTTCATAAGTGCGGTCCGCAATGTTGTTCACGTTCAACGCATAGCGCCAAGGGCCATTGTCGTAGCTGAGCATGGCGTCGAATAGCGTGACTGCCGGCGTCTCCGGGGCGCCGCCGTCGCGGAACGCCGACAGGTAGCGCACGCCCGCGCCCACCGCGAAGCCCGGCTGGCCGGCCAGCGCGAAGCGGTACTTGCCCCACATGGAGGCCATGTGCTTGGGCTGCGCCTCCAGCTGCGGATCCAGGTCGGTGTAGATGTAGTTGGCGATCACGTCCACGTCCTTGGTGACGCGGCCGCGCAGCTCCAGTTCCACGCCGCGGGTGCGGGTCTTGCCGGCCTGGATCTGGTTGTTGGGATTGTTCGGATCGTTGGTCTGGCGGTTCTTCTCGCGCAGGTCGTAGGCGGCGGCCGTGAATTCGATGTCGACATCCTTCGGCATGTACTTGATGCCGGCTTCGACCTGCTTGCCGCGCATGGGCTTCCAGCGCTGGTTGTAGAAGTCGGCGCCGGCGATAGGCGTGAACGATTCGCTGTAGCTGAGGTAGGGCGACCAGCCATTGTCCGCGGCGTACATCAGGCCGAAGCGCTTGGTGGTGGCCATGTCGGTTTCGCGGTCCTGGCCTTCGGTGGTGCTGTCGGCGCGGTCGCGGCGGATGCCGGCCAGGAAGATCCAGTTTTTGTCGAACTTGATCTGGTCCTGCGCGTAGAAGCCGATTTGCTGCTGGTTGATCTTGGGGTTGTCCGACAGTTCATACTCGGGCGCGTTGCCGTACACGGGGTGGTACAGGTTCAACGGCGAGCCCGCGCCGCCGGCGGTCTGGCTGGTCTCGCGGTAGCGCGAATAATCCATGCCGAAGATCACCGTGTGCTCCGTGCGGCCCCAGTTCAGCTTGCCTTCCAGGTTCTGGTCCGCCAGCAGCGTGCGCATGCGCGGCTTGTTGACATAGAAAATGCGGTCGACGGTGGTCTGTTCCGGATCGATGTAGGAATCGCCGCGGCGCGCGCCGTAGACGTTGGGATAGAGCGTCTTGTAGTCGACGCTGCTGACCGTGTTGCGGAAGTTCTGTCGCACTTTCCAAGTGTCGTTGAACTGGTGCTCGAACAGCCAGCCCACGCTGAATTGTTCGGTGTCGTAGGCGTCGAAACCGGGCTCGCTGGCAAAGCGCCGGGTCGGGATGCGGCCGTTGGGATTTTCCTGCACCGAGCCGCTCCACGGCAGGAAGGACTGCGTGGTGCCGGCGCGGTCCTTCTGCCAGGTGGCCTGCAGCGTCAACGAGGTTGCCGCGCTGGGGCGCCAGGTCAAGGACGGCGCCAGCATCAGGCGGTCGTCTGGCGCGTACTGCACCTGGGTGTCGCTGTCGCGCCCCACCGCAATGACGCGGTACAGCCACTGGCCGTCCTCGCTGGCTGGACCCGTGAGGTCGGCCTGGATCTCGCGGCGGTTGTGGTTGCCCAGCACCACGCCGATCTCGCGCTGCGTTTCTTCCAGTGGGCGCTTGCTGACCAGGTTGACGATGCCGCCGGTGCTGCCCTGTCCGTACAGCATGGAGGAAGGGCCGCGCAGCACTTCCACGCGCTCCATCGCATAAACCTCGGTGCGCGGATTGTTGAAGCTGAAATACTGGCGCAGGCCATCCAGGTACTGCACCGGTTCCACGCCGCGGACGCGCACGTAGTCGGCGCGGTTGTCCACGCCATAGGCGTTGGGGCGCACGCCGGCCGCGTAGTTCATGGTGTCCTGGATGTTCTGCGCGCCCTGGTCCACGATTTGCTCGCGGGGAATCACGGTGATTGCCTGCGGCGTTTCCGACAAAGGCGTGTCGGTCTTGGTCGCGGTGGCGCTGCGCGTGGCGACGTAGCCTTCGACCGGGCTGGTCGCGGTTTCGCCGGTGCCAGTGACCTGCACGGCGGGCAGGATGGTGGCGGGTTCGCTGGATGCGGCGGACTGGGCCTGGGCTGTGGCGCCCAGGCAGGCCGCAAGCGCGGCGGCGGTGGGCAACAGGACCAGCGGCCGCGCGCGCCGGGCGGCGGAATGAGAGTGGCGTTTCAATGGATTTCCCCTGCGGCCTGATATCAGCCGATTGCGCATGCAAATGACAACGATAACTATTATTAATTTAGTGGATCGCGGCTGTCAGGAAATGCATGGGCCGCAGATGTAAAAAAGCCCTGCAAAGCTTGCCGGGCGGTAAGGTGGAAGGGAAAAAACGCCGTGCTATCAGTGGCTTGCGGTCGCATCCGGAAGCGGCGTTGCCGCCACGCGCTTGTTGGCGGGGCGCGACAGATCGTTTACGCGTAGCGCGGCCGGCGGGTGCCGCCTTCACGCCGGCTGGCCTTTTCCGAGACGATGTTGTCCTCGGCCATGCGGCGGCCGCGTTGCTCGATGCGGCCCAGGAAATCGCGCAGCAAGGCGACCTCGTCGTCGCTCAGGTCCTGCACCAGCAGGTCATTCAGGTGCGAGACCTCGGGCAGCAGGGCATCGTAGCGGGCGATGCCTTCGGCCGTCGCTTCCACGCGCACCACGCGGCGGTCCGCGCTGTCGTGCAGGCGGCGCAGCCAGCCTTTCTCGCACAGCGCGCCCAGGGTGCGCGAAGTGCGCGTCAGGTCGAGCTTGGCGGCGGCCGCCAGTTCGGCCGAATTCATGGTGCCGCCCTCGACGGCACAGGCCAGCACACGCCATTCGCGGCGCGTGATGCCAAAGCGTCCTTCGCACAGGCGCAGGAATACCGGATTGGATTGCGACCACGCCTGGTACAGCCGGTACATCAGCATGTCGGCAAGCTGGCGTTGGCCGGGTTCGGGGATGTTCGGCATGGCGTTTCCTCCAGGTGGCGTTGCAGTTCGCGCTGCATATCGTTATGGGCAGTCCTGGATTAGATCAACAAATGCGCGCGTTGCTAAATTCAATTTCCCTATTTGGGTATCGGCCATGCAGTGACAACCATAATCGACAGCGGGCCGCTGTCTCCAGGAGTGGACCATGCGTAGATGGATATCAGGCGCTGCCGCGGCAGTGATACTTGCGGGGGGCGCGCCGCTTGCCGGCGCGCAGCAGGCCCCGCTGGACGGGACGCTGACGGTGGTGGTGGGCTATCCGCCGGGCGGCAGTTCGGACCGCATCGCGCGGCTGGTCGCGGACCGGCTCAAGGACCGGGTCGGCGTGCCTGTGGTGGTCGAGAACAAGACCGGGGCGGGCGGCCGCATCGCGGCGCAAGCCCTGCACGCGGCGCCGGCCAGCCAGAACGTGCTGATGCTGGCGAACCCGGCCGTGATGGTGGTGGCGCCGCTGGTCTACGCCCAACCTGGTTATGACGCGCAACGCGACTTCAAGCCCGTGTCGCTGGTCAGCAGCTACAAGTTTGCGCTGGCGGTGGCGGCGAATTCGCCGATCCAGGACCTGGCCGGCCTGCGGCAGTGGCTGAAGGCGAACCCCAAGCAGTTCGCCGTGGGCGTGCCGGCCACCGGCAGCCTGCCGCACTTCTTCGCGCTGATGCTGGGCCGCGAACTGGGCCAGGAACCGGAAGTGGTCGGCTACCGCGGATCGGCGCCGCTGATTTCCGAACTGATAGGGGGCATCCTGCCGCAAGGCATAGATACGCTGGACACCTTGCTGCCGCAGCATCGCGCCGGCAAGATCCGCATCCTTGCCGTGTCCGGCGACGCGCGCGATGCCGAACTGAAGGACGTGCCCACCTTCAAAGAGGGCGGGGTGAACCTGGCGGCTGACGGCTGGAACGCGTTCTTCGCGCCGGCTGCGATGCCGCAGGCCAAGGCGGACAGGCTGGGCGCTGACATCGCGGCGGTGCTGCGCGAGCCCGCCATGCAGGAAGCCGTGCGCGCCGCGTACCTGGAGCCGGTGTCGCTGGATGCGCGCGGTACGGCCGACGCCTTGGCCGCCTACCGCAAGCAATGGGAGCCCGTGGTGCGCGCATCCGGCTTCACGGCCACGCAATAGGAGGACGGCGATGAGCGATGTGCAGAACGTGTTGTTCATCATGGCCGACCAGCTGCGGGCGGATCACCTGAGCTGTTATGGCCATCCCTACCTGCAGACGCCCAGCCTGGACGCGTTGGCGGCGCGCGGCGCGCGCTTCGACCGCGCCTTCGTGAACTCGGGCGTGTGTGGACCGTCGCGCATGAGCTACTACACCGGCCGCTATCCCTCGCGCCACGGCGCCACCTGGAACCGCGTGCCGCTGTCGGTCAACGAGATCACGCTGGGCGAGTACCTGGCGGGGCAGGGCCGCGAACTGGCGCTGGCCGGCAAGACCCACATCATCCCCGACAAGGCCGGCATGGAGCGGCTGGCCATCGACGGCAGCTCCGAGCTGGGCGTACTGCTCAGCCGCGGCGGCTTCGCCGAACTGGACCGCTACGACGGCCACCACGCGCCGGGCGACGAAAGCGGCTATCCCGCCTTTCTGCGGCGCCACGGCTACGAGAGCGCGGACCCCTGGAGCGACTACGTGATCGCTGCGGTCGACGCGGGCGGCCGGGTGGTCAGCGGCTGGAACATGCGCAACGCGCATCTGCCCGCGCGCGTGGCCGAGCCGCATTCCGAGACCGCTTACATGACGGACCAGGCGCTGGACTTCATGAAGCGGCGCGGCAGCCAGCCCTGGGTGCTGCACCTGAGTTACGTGAAGCCGCACTGGCCCTACATGGCGCCGGATCCCTATCACAAGCGCTACACCCCGGACCAATGCCTGCCGGTCCGGCGCAATCGGGAAGAACTGGAGACGGCGCACCCGGTGGTGGCTGCCTACCGGCAGCATGAAGAGAGCGTCAGCTTTGCCACCGACGATTGCGTGCGCGTGGTGCGTCCGGCCTACCAGGGCTTGATCCGGCAGCTGGACGATCATCTGGGCCGGCTGTTCGACTACATGGAAGGCGCGGGCCTGATGAAGAACACGCTTATCGTGTTCACTTCGGACCACGGCGATTTCCTCGGCGATCACTGGCTGGGCGAAAAAGAGCTGTTCTACGACACCGCGCAGCGCGTGCCCTTCATCGTCATGGACCCTTCGGCCGCGGCCGACGCCACCCGCGGCCGTGCACTGGACGACATGGTGGAAAGCGTGGACCTGGTGCCCACGGTGCTGCGCGCGCTGGGCACGCCCGGGCCCGGCCACCGGCTGGAGGGCCGCGAATTGCAGACTTTGCTGCACGGCAGCGACGTCGCCACGCCTTGGCGCGACTGCGTGTACTCCGAGCTGGACTACAGCTTCCGTCAGGCTCGCGTTGCTTGCGGCAAGACGCCGCAGAACGCCCGCGCCTGGTCGGTGCGCACGGACCGCTGGCGCTACGTGTACTGGCTGGACGAGCGCGAGCAGCTATTCGACCTGCAGGCCGATCCCGACGAGTACCAGGACCTGGGCGCGAGCAGCGCGCACGCCGAAACGCGCCAGGCGCTGCGCCAGCGCCTGCTGGAATGGATGCTGCGCGGCAAGCGCCGCACCACCATCAGCGACGAAGCCGTGGAAAAGGGCACCAACGCCCACAAGCGGGCAGGGGTGTACTTCGGCCAGTGGTAGTCCGGACTGTGGTGCAAGGCTCCGGCTCGCGTTCCCGGCGAGCCGGCGGATTCAGGCCTGGCCCGGCAGCCGGACGGGCGCCGGCGCGGCCTGCTGCGCTGCCGGCTTGAGCTCGCGGCGCAGGATCTTGCCGACGTTGGTGCGCGGCAGGTCGTCGCGGAACTCGATGTAGCGTGGCACCTTGTAGCCGGTCAGTTGCTTGCGGCAATGCGCGATCAGGGTTTCGGCATCCAGCGCGGGATCCTTGCGGATCACATACAGCTTGACGGCTTCGCCCGAGCGCTCGTCTGGCACGCCTACCGCCGCCACTTCGCGCACGCCCGGATGCAGGGCGGCCACGTCCTCGACCTCGTTGGGATAGACGTTGAAGCCAGACACCAGAATCATGTCCTTCTTGCGGTCCACCAGGAACACGTAACCCTTCTCGTCCACATAGCCGACGTCGCCGGTGCGCAGGAACCCATCTGGATACAGCACCAGCGCGGTTTCGTCGGGCCGTTGCCAATAGCCCTGCGTGACCTGGGGGCCGCGCACGCAGATTTCGCCGGTCTCGCCTATGCCCAGTTCACGGCCTTCGTCGTCGCGGATGGAGATTTCGGTGGACGGCACCGGCAGGCCGATAGATCCGGTGAATTCCCGCACGTCCAGCGGATTGATCGTGACCGCGGGCGAGGTTTCGGTCAGGCCGTAGGCCTGCGCCAGCGAACGGCCGGTGACGGCGCGCCAGCGGTCCGCCACGGAGCGCTGTACCGCCATGCCGCCGCCCATCGTCAGGCACAGCCGCGAAAAATCCAGGCGTGCGAAATCCGGGTTGTTGAGCAGCGCATTGAACAGAGTGTTTACGCCCGTGAAGGCCGAGAACGGCACCTTGCGCATTTCCTTGACCAGCCCGGGGATGTCGCGCGGGTTGATGATGAGCAGGTTGCTGGCGCCCATCTTCATGAAGGTCAGGCAGTTCGCCGTCAGCGCGAAGATGTGATACAGCGGCAAGGCCGTCACGATGCATTCCTCGCCTTCGGTCACCAGCGGCCTGACCCAGGCATAGGCCTGGTTCAGGTTGGCCACCAGGTTGCCGTGCGTCAGCATGGCCGCCTTCGCTACGCCGGTGGTGCCGCCGGTGTATTGCAGGCAGGCCAGGTCGCGCTGGTCCAGCGCGACTTCCGTGAAGGGCGCGGCGGCTGCGGCGCGCAGCGCATCGCCCAACCGGACGGCGCCGGGCAGGGACCAGGCGGGCACCATGCGCTTGACGCGGCGGACCACGAAATCCACCAGGCGCCCCTTGAGCGGCCCCAGCAGCTCGCCGATGGACGTCACCACCACGCGCTCGATCGCGGTCCCTTCCAGGGCTTTTTGCACGGTGGCGGCGAAGTTGTCCGCCACGACGATCACGCGGGCGCCCGAGTCGGCCAGCTGGTGCTGGAGTTCATGCGGGGTGTAGAGCGGATTGCAGTTGACCACCACGCAGCCGGCGCGCAGGGCGCCGAACAGGCACACGGGGTACTGCAGCAGGTTGGGCATCATCAGCGCGACGCGGTCGCCGCGGCCCAGGCCGTTGGCGTGCAGCCAGGCGGCGAAGTCGCGCGTCAGCCGGTCCAGCTCGGCATAGCTGAGCGACTTGCCCATGCTGATGTACGAGGTCTTGCCGGCATAGCGCCGGCAGCTCTCGCGCACGACCGAAACCAGCGTCGTCACGCCGTCCATCTCGATCTCCGCGGGTACGCCCGCGGGATAGCTTTTCTGCCAGATTCGTTCCATTTACCGGGTTTCCGTCTAGGGCCTGTACTGCAGGACGCGCCTGGAGCGCTAGCCGCCCAGCAGGGCTTTTTTCAGGGAGGCTTGGGCGGGCTTTTCGCCCAGCCAGACCCGCAGCAGGGCGCGCGCGAATGCGGGGCTGTCGATGCGGCCGCGCAGTTTGCCGTTATCCGTGACCGCGACGCCGCGGGCGTCGAAATCCAGGTCGACCACGTCGCCTTCGCGCACCGAGCCGATTTCCGCCATCAGGGCGGACAGGCGGCCGGCCGGCGCTTTCAGCTCGGCCAGTTCCTGTGTGGACGTATTGTCGCGCAAACCGTCCTGCAGGGCTTCATCCAGGCTCTTGCTGTCCACGTCGCGCAGCAGCCGCAAGCGCATGCGGCGCGGCTCATCGCTGTTGATCAGCGCGGCCGCATCGCTGGTTTTCGCGGTGGCGTACAGCGCGGCCACGTAGACTTTGACGACGAACTTGGTGCGCACGCCGGCGCCGTTCAGCACCAGCGCGCGGCCGCCCTCCGACAGGCTGTCCGGCACGCGCACGCCGGCGACTTCCAGGTCGGCGGCTTGGGCGGGGGCGCCAGCCAGGCAGGCGGCAAGCATCAGGCTCAGGGCGAGGGTTCGCCCTCCGGGGATACGGCGCATGAGTCTCCTCCAGTGTTCTTTTGTTTGTAGAACTTCTTGTCTGCGATATAGATCGTGCGTTCCACGACGGCGTAGACCACGCCGTCGCGATCCTTGAGTTCCACCGTGTAGGTCCGGGTGGTTTCATGCTCGCGCGCCAGGATCGCGCGGATTTCCGCGATTTCGCCGGGCGCGAGCCGGAAGTCCACGTACAGCGTGGCATATGCCGGCTTGCGATAACGGATGGAGGCGGCCTTGTCCCACACGATGTGGTCCGCGCCCAGCGCGGACATCAGCATCGTGGGGTGGGCGCCGTCGGTCACGGCGAACAGCGAACCGCCGTACATCGAGCCGACGATATTGCGGGTGCGCCGCAGCAGCGGCAGCTTGATGCGGATATGGTGGAAGTCCGCGGACACGTGCACCACTTTGCCGCCGGTGGCGCGGAACGCCGGATGCAGGTTGAAGCCCACCCGCATCAGGCGCGCCCGCCATGTCGGCGACAGGTTCTTGAACCAATAGGGCTTCATGCTCCGCGCCGCTCCGCCTACATCGCCTCGAACAGGCCGGCCGCGCCCATGCCGGTGCCGATGCACATGGTCACCAGCCCATACTTGTCGCCTGTGCGGCGCAGGCCGTGGGTGATGGTGGCGGTGCGGATCGCGCCCGTGGCGCCCAGCGGGTGGCCCAGCGCGATCGCGCCGCCCAGCGGGTTCACCTTGGCCGGATCCAGCTTCAGTTCGCGGATGACGGCCAGCGACTGGGCGGCGAAGGCTTCGTTCAGTTCGATCCAGTCCAGCGCGTCCTGGCCGATGCCGGCGCGTTGCAGCACCTTGGGAATCGCTGCCACGGGGCCGATGCCCATGACCTCGGGCGGCACGCCGGCCACGGCGAAGCCGGCAAAGCGCGCCAGCGGGCTGAGGTTGAATTCGCGCAGGATGCGGTCGGACACCAGGATCACGGCGGCGGCGCCGTCGGACATCTGCGAGCTGTTGCCGGCGGTGACGCTGCCGCGCGCGGCGAACACGGGCTTCAGCCGGGCCAGCGCCGCGGCGCTGCTGTCCGGGCGCGGACCCTCGTCCACCTCGACCAGGCGGCGCGTGACACGCACCGTGCCGCTGGCGTCGCCGGGCTGGCGCGACACCGTTTCATAGGGGGTGATCTCGGCGCGGAAATGGCCGGCGGCGATGGCGGCGCAGGCCTTCTGGTGCGAGGCCAGGGCGAAGGCGTCCTGGTCCTCGCGCGAGATCTTCCAGCGTTCGGCGACCTTCTCGCCGGTCAGGCCCATGCCGAAGGCCATGCCGATGTTTTCCTGGTGTTCGAAGATGGCCGGGTTCATCGACACCTTGTTGCCCATGATCTGCGGCATGGCGCTCATGGATTCGGTGCCGGCGCCTATCATGATGTCGGCTTCGCCGGTGCGGATGCGGGCCGCGGCGTCAGCCACCGCCTGCAGGCCGGAGGCGCAGAAGCGGTTCACGGTGACGCCGGCCACGCTTTGCGGCAGGCCGGCGAGCAACAGGCCGATGCGGGCCACGTTCATGCCCTGTTCGGCTTCCGGCATGGCGCAGCCGGCGATGACGTCGTCGATGCGCGCGGCGTCCAGGCCCGGGACCTGCGCCAGCGCGCCATTGAGCGCGGCCGCCAGCATGTCGTCGGGGCGGGTGGTGATGTAGGCGCCGTTGCGCTTGCCCACCGGCAGGCGCGTGGCGGCGACGATGTAGGCGTCTTGAATCTGCTTGCTCATGTCAGTTCCTCAAAGGCTTGCCGGTGTCCAGGGTGTGGCGGATGCGGGCCTGGGTTTCAGGCGTGCGCAGCAGCGCCACGAATTCCTTGCGTTCCACGGCCAGCAACCATTCCTCGTCCACCTTGGCGCCGGTTTCGACCTCGCCGCCGCACAGGGCGACGGCGGCGCTGCGCGCCACGCGGTAATCGTGCGCGCTGATCATGCCGCCTTCGCGCATGTTGACCAGCACCATTTCGAAGTTGGCGATGCCGTTGCGGCCGGCGACGGGAATGTCGCGCAGGCGGGGCGGCGGGGTGTAGCCGGCCTCGGCCGCGGCCCGGGCCTGGCCGATGGCGACGTACAGCAGCTCGTCCGGATGGAACACGACGATGTCGTGTTCGCGGGCGAAGCCCGTGGCGATCGCTTCGAGCGCGCTCTTGGCGACCTGCGCCATGGCAATGGTCTGGAACACCGGCTGCAGGTAGGGGAAGACCTCGCCCGGCGTGGCGGTCGTGGCCGCCAGGGCGGCGGCGCGGCCGGCGAATTCCTTGCTGCCGCCGCCGGCCGGAATCAGCCCGACGCCGGCTTCCACCAGCCCGACATAGCTTTCCAGCGCCAGCACCCGGTGCGAGGCATGCATCAGGAATTCGCAGCCGCCGCCCAACGCCATGCCCTGCACCGCCGCCACGGTGGGAATCTGCGCGTACTTGAACGACTGCGAGGTGCGCTGGAATTTCTCGACCGTGGCTTCCAGCATGTCCCACTGGCCGGCGGCGCAGGCCTCGGCGACCTGCTGCAGGTTGGCGCCCACGGCGAAGGGCGCGTCATGCCAGATGACCAGGCCGTCGTATTCACGTTCGGCGCGCGCCACCGCCTGCAGGATGCCTTCCAGCACTTCGGCGCCCAGGGTGTGGTTCTTCGAGGTGACCGAGAGGATGGCCACGCCGGCGTCGGCCTGCGGCAGGTTCCACAGGCGCACGCCTTCGTTTTCCCAGATCGTGACGCCGCGCTCGCTGGCGCCTTCGCCGTAGACGCGCTCGGGGAACAGCTGGCGGCGGTACACCGGCAGCGTCGAGCGCGGGCGCAGCTGGCCGGTGCGCGCCGAGTAGGAGCCTTGCGGCGCATGCACGCCCTGGCGGTCCGGTTCCAGCGCCCAGGCGGGCAGCGGCGCATCGCTCATGGCCTGGCCGGCGGCGATGTCCTCGGCAACGGCTGCGGCGATGGCCTGCCAACCGGCGGCCTGCCAGGTCTCGAACGGACCTTGGGCCCAGCCGAAGCCCCAGCGCATGGCCAGATCCAGGTCACGGGCGTTGTCGGCCACGTGTTCAAGCTGCACGGCGCTGTAGTGGAAGATGTCGCGGAACAGGCTCCACAGGAACTGGGCCTGGGGGTGGCCGCTGGCGCGCAGCGCGGCAAAGCGCTTACCCGGGTCGCGTTCCTTCAGCAGGGCGGCGACTTCGTCGGCCAGCTTGCCGGCGCCGGGCGCGTAGTCCTGCGCCTTCAGGTCCAGCACCTGGATTTCGCGGCCCTGCTTGCGGTAGACGCCGGCGCCTGTCTTCTGGCCCAGCGCGCCCTTGGCGATCAGGGCCGAGAGCCACTCGGGCAGCTTGAAGTAGCGGTGCCAGGGATCGTCCGGCAGATTCTTTTCCATGGTGCCGACCACGTGGGCCAGCGTGTCCAGGCCGACCACGTCGGCGGTGCGGTAGGTGGCGCTCTTGGGGCGGCCGATCTTCGGCCCGGTCAGCGCGTCGACCTCGTCGAACGCCAGGCCGAGGCGGGCCGTGTGGTGCATGGCCGCCAGGATCGAAAACACGCCGATGCGGTTGGCCACGAAGTTGGGCGTGTCCAGCGCGCGGATCACCCCCTTGCCGAGGGTCGAGGTCAGCCAGGTTTCAAGCTGGTCGAGCACGGCGGGCTGGGTGTGCGAGGTGGCGATGATCTCCACCAGCCGCATGTAGCGGGGCGGATTGAAAAAGTGGATGCCGCAAAAGCGGTCGCGCAGGCCCGCGGGCAGGGCGTTGGCCAGCGCGTCGATCGACAGGCCCGAGGTGTTGGAGGCGATGATGGCGCCAGGGGCCACGTGCGGCGCGATGCGCTCGTACAGCGCGGTCTTCCAGTCCATGCGTTCGGCGATGGCCTCGATGACCAGGTCGCAGCCGCGCAGCTGTTCCAGGTCGTCGTCGTAGTTGGCGGGCGTGATGTACGCCAGGCGCGCAGCGCCGGCCAGCGGCGCGGGCTCCAGCTTCTTCAAGCCGGCGATCGCCTTCTTGACCGTGCCGTTGCGGTCGCCTTCGGGGGCGGCCAGGTCGAACAGCGTGACGGGCACGCCGGCATTGGCCAGATGGGCGGCGATCTGCGCGCCCATGACGCCGGCCCCCAGGACGGCGACGTGTTTGACGACGAACTTGCTCAAGGCAGTCTCCTGAAAAAAAGCGGATGGCGGGGCGGACCGGACCGGACTGGCCCGCCATCCGGGGCGGGTTAGAAGCGGGACGACAGCTGTATGCCCAGGATGTGGGCATTGCTGTCATAGGTGCCCGCGACGCGGCCCTTGGTCAGCTGGCTGCCGGACGTCGTATCGATGTCCGTCTTGCGCAGATAGAGATAGGTATAGCCCACGTCGAGCGTGGTGTCCTTGGTGGCCTGCCACTGCACGCCGGTCGAGAGCCAGTAGCGGTCGTTGTCCGGCAGCGAGGTCGGGCGGTCGGCTTCCTTGTACACGGGCGACTGGTCGAAGGCGACGCCGAACTTCCACTTCCAGTTGGGCGCGAACTTGTAGTTGGCGCCCAGGGCGACGCGCCAACTGTCGCGGAAGTTCAGCGGCAGCTCGTCATCGCGCGCGCCAGGGCCCGAGTTGCGGATCTTCAGGTTGGGGATGCTGCTCCAGCCGGTCCATGAGACGTCGCCCAGCAGCTCCCAGCGTTCGTTCAACTGGTGGGCCGCGCTCAGGATCAGTGTGTCGGGCAGGGACACGGTTGCCTTGGCATCGAACGACACCGAGTTGCCACGCGGATAGATGCTGGTGATGTCAGTATCGCCCTTGGCCGTGTGCTTGATCTTGGAGCGGTAGGACAGGCCGATGCGGGTGTCTTCCGTCGGTTGCAGCATGAAGCCCACGTTCCAGCCCCAGGCGTCGCCCTTGAGGTTCAAGTCGGCGTCGCCAGTGGTGCCCAGCGGCAGGCCTGGAACCGGCAGCACGGTCTTCTTCTTGTAATTGGCGTCGATGTGCTGCCAATTCAGGCCAAAGCCCATGGAGAACTTCTCGTTGACCTTGTAGGCGATCGACGGGTTGACGTTGATCGTCTTGATCTCGAACTTGTTGGAGTGGTACTGGCCCACCCAGCCGTCGTCGTACTCGGTCATCAGGCCGAAGGGCGCGCCCACGCCCAGGCCGATGTACCACTGTTCGTTCAATTGCCAGGAGGCGTACATATTGGGCACCACGCCCAGGTTGCCGGCGTCGCCGCCGTTGCCGCCGGTCGGGCGCGATCCGCCCAGGCCGGTGCCCGGCAGGCCGGGAATGCTGGGGTTGCGGCTGTCGCCGTTGTCGGAAAACTTGAACGACGGCTTGATCAGGTTGACGCCGCCGGACACGTTGAAGCCGGGCAGGTAGGTCATGCCGGCCGGGTTGTAATAGATGATGCTGGCGTTCTCCGGATTCGCCGCAGAGCCCGCATAGGCGTTGCCCAGGCCGCTGGCGTTCTGCTCCAGGAGCTGAAAGCCGGCCGAGTGCGTTGCCGTGGTCGCGCCCAGGCCGACCACGAGGGCCGACAAGGTGCTCAGGGACAATGAACGTCTGCTCATGGTACTGCCTCCTCGTGATGGATAGATGTCTCTATGGCACTGCCGGTCTTGTCGTTCCGGTTTAGGGGGTACAGGTCCTAATCGGCCTCAGCCGGTCTTATATCGCGCAATGCTTTACTGCTCTGGTAATGCAAGGGGCCGCCCGTGAATGGCGCGAACCCCGTTCCGAAAATCACGCCCGCGTCCGCCAGGTCGGCGTCGGCGACGATGCCCGCATCCACGCGCTGGCGCGTGGCGTCTATCAGCGGCTGGATCAGGCGCTGCGCCAGCCCGGCGGGCGCGCCGGCGGGGCTGGCGCCCTTGACCGGCTTGCCGTCGCGCCAGGCGTAGAAGCCGCGGCCGCTCTTCTTGCCCAGGTCGCCGCGCGCCAGGCGCTCGGCCAGGCAGCGCGGCGGCTCGGCGCCGCCAGCAAGTTCCTCGCCTGCCGCGCGCGCGATGTCCAAGCCCACGGTATCGGCCAGCTCCAGCGGTCCCATCGGCATGCCGAAGGCCACCATGGCCGCGTCCACGGCCTCGGGCGCCAAGCCCTCATCCACGCTGCGCATGGCCTCCAGCATATAGGGCGCCAGCACGGCGTTGACCAGGAAGCCCGGCGCGCTCTTGACCGGCAGCGCCAGCTTGTCGATCTGCCCGACGAAGGCGCAGGCGCGGGCTTGCGCGTCGCCTGCGTCGCCTTCGGCGTGCACCACCTCCACCAGGGGCATCTTGGCCACGGGATTGAAGAAGTGGATGCCCACCAGACGTTCTGGGTGCGCAAGGCCTGCGCGCAAGGTCTCCAGTGCCAGGCTGGAGGTGTTGGTGGCGAGCAGGGCATCGGCCTTCATGCGCGGTTCCAGCGAACGGTAGAGCGCGCGTTTGGCCTCGGGCTGTTCGCTGATGGCTTCGATGACGATGTCGGCCAGCGGCACGCCGCCGCCCGCCGGATCGGGCACCAGGCGGTCGAACGCGGCGCGCGCCAGGCGCGGGTCCTTCAGGCGGCGTGAGTACAGCTGGGCGGCGCGCTTGATGGCCGGCGCGATGCGCGCCATATCCTGGTCCTGCAAGGTGACCGTCATGCCCTTGAGCGCGCACCAGGCGGCGATATCGCCGCCCATCACCCCGGCGCCTACCACGTGCACATGGCGCGCGGGCGCGATGCCGGCCTGTTTGCCGTTGGCCTTCAGCCGCTCCTGCAGGCGGAACACCCGCAGCAGGTTGCGGGCGGTGTCGGAGGAAATGATGCGGTCGATCAGCGCGGGCGCCTGCAGGGCGTTGCCGCCGTGTTTTTCCCAGATATCGACGATGGCGGGCGCGGCGGGATAGTGGCCCAGCGGATCCTTGGCGGCGATCTGCTTGCGGGCGCGGCTGGCGACGATGGCCTTGAGCGGCCAGCGGTTGGCCCAGCCGCCGAAGCCGCGCGCGCGGCGCGGCGCCTTGCGCGACAGCACCGTCTGGCGCGCGGCGGCCAGCAGCAGGCGCGGCGGCACGCGCGCGTCGGCAAGACCCAATGC
>NZ_JCBAMT010000070.1:0-37343 GCF_059760445.1 Achromobacter sp. D7-1
GGCGCGATGCCCGGCCGCCGTTGTTTTATGCTCTTGGTTTTCCCATTCCGTTTCGCCGTGACAGTGAGCGCCCCCCAACCATCCCCCGTTGACCTCAGCGACATCGTCTTCACCGACTGGGTCGAACGCTGGCTGCCGAAGTCCTGGCGGCCCTATGCCCGTCTGTGCCGCCTGGACCGCCCCATCGGCACCTGGCTGACCCTGCTGCCGGCCATCGCCGCGCTGGTACAGGCCGCGGGCGGCCTGCCGGACCTGCGGCGTTTGATCGTGTTCTCGCTGGGCGCGCTGTTGATGCGCGGCATCGGCTGCACCGTCAACGACATGTGCGACCGCAACTTCGACAAGCACGTCGAGCGTACCCGCTTCCGTCCGTTGACCAGCGGCCAACTCACGATGAAGAACGCGGTCTGGTTCCTGATCGGGCAATTGCTGGTCTGCGGCTCGCTGCTGTTCTTCCTGAACGAAATGAGCCGCTGGCTGGCCGTGGCCGTGCTGCCGTTCGTCTTCATCTACCCACTGTGCAAGCGCGTCACGTACTGGCCGCAAGTGGTGCTGGGCATCTGCTTCAATTGGGGCATGCTGATGGCCTGGTCGGACACGCAGAATCACGTGCCGCTGGCCGCCATCGCCATGTGGGCGGGCGCGGTGCTGTGGCAGGTCGGCTACGACAGCATCTACGCCTACGTGGACGTACGCGACGATCGCAGCCTGGGCCTGCATTCCACCGCCATGCGCTTCGGCGACCAGGGCAAGCTCTGGATCGGCGGCTTCTACCTGGCCACCATCGCGCTGTGGGCCTGGGGCGGCTATGCCATCGGACTGTCGTGGGCCTATCAGGTCGGCATGGTGGCCGTGGCGGCGCACTTGGCGTGGCAGTTGTGGGTCTTCGACATCCAGCGGCCCGACCGCAACTTCATGCTGTTCCGCGCCAACCTCTGGCTGGGCGCCCTGCTGGTCGCCGCCGCCCTGGCGGGTACGCTGATCCGCTAAAAGCCGCATCGGCGCCGCACTAGCGGCCGCGCCGATGCCCCGTTGACGCTGCGCATTGCCCGCGGCGCCGACTGGGACCATGATGTAGCCTCCGCAACACATTCCGGAGACCACGCATGCCCTCATTGTTCAAATCCCTGGCCTTGACGGCCGCCGCAGCCGCCGCGTTCGTGGCCATTCCGGCCCAGGCCGCCAGCGATTGCTCAGCCCAGCGCGGCTGCGCCGCCAAGTTCTGCGCAATCGAAAACGACATCGCCGCTGCCAAGGCGCAGAACAATACCCGCCGCGAAGCCGGGCTGCGCAAAGCCCTGGCCGAAGCCAAAGCAAACTGCACCGACAGCCGCCTGCAATCGCAGCGCGAAGCTGATGTGCGCGAGAAGCAAAGCAAGGTCGCCGAACGCGAAAGCGAGCTCAAGCAGGCCCGCGCCAAGGGCAAGCAGGACAAGATCGACAAGGCCCAGCGCAAGCTGGACGAAGCCCAGGCGGAATACAACGCCGCGCTGGTTGAACTGAACCGCTGATCCCCCCTCCTGCCAGCCCCGGATCAGTCCGGGGCTGCGCGCCATCACTTCCCCCCCTCCGCCGCCTGACCTCCGCCCCCTCCGGGTGGACTACCTCCTATGGTGTCATCAAACGGAAATTCCACCATCCATGGTGCCATTTGGCGAAATGGAAACCTATTAGTCTCTTTTTTGGAAAGATGTTTTCAGGGAATCAGGGTTTATCCGGGGGTGTTTTGAGGCCAGAATGCATCTCATCGGGACACAGCAAGCGAACCCCCAGGCAATCAGGCCGGCGGTTCGGCTCCCAAGCTCAAGACACTGGAGGTCTGCCATGAAAACCCTTGCTACCGCTTTGATGCTGTCGATGTCCGTTCTGGCTGCCGGCGCCCAAGCCGCCGAGGCTGATCAGGGTCCCACCCGCGCTCAAGTCCAAGCCGAACTACAACAAGCCAAGGCCTCGGGCCAATACACCTTCGGCGAAGAAGGCTACCCCGCCGCCATCGCCCCGAAGTCGACCCTGACCTCGCAGCAAGTGCAGGCTGAATTGCAGCAAGCCAAGAACGCCGGCGAAGTGACCTTCGGCAATCTGGACTACCCGCCCGTCGCCGCCGCCGAACAAGCCACCTCGTTGACCCGCGCCCAGGTCCGCACCGAACTGGCTGAGGCCAAGTCGGAAGGCCTGGTCACCTTCGGCAACCTGGACTACCCGCCCCTGGGCAGCTGATCCCCCCCTGGCCTCCCCGGCCAGGCAGCGCCCCGAAGCCCTCCGGCCCCAAACCGGAGGGCTTCGTTCTTGACGTTTCGACAATAAATTAAGTCGAATTAACGTTACCTACGGCCGATTCGACTATTTAGCATCTACACATCGACAGCGCCCCCGCATAGGATGAGCTCACCCACTCCCCTTCCATGCAGGAGCCGCACCATGACCACCGCCTCTCCCCGGCCCGTCCTACTCCTGGGCGCCGGAAAAATCGGTTTCGCCATTGCCCTGATGCTGGAACGCAGCGGCGGCTACTCGGTGCTGGTTGCCGACCAAAATCCCGAGCGCCTGCGCATCGTGGCCGAGCTGGGCTGCGGAACCCGCCAGATTTCCGATGACGACAGCGTGGCGCAATGCATCGAAGGACGCTACGCGGTTATCAACGCGCTGCCCTTTCACCGCGCCGCCGCGGTGGCCGGCCTCTGCGCCAAGGCTGGCGTGCACTATTTCGACCTGACCGAAGACGTGGCCAGCACGCACGCGATCCAGGCGCTGGCGGAAACCGCAAGCAGCGTGCTGATGCCGCAATGCGGCCTGGCCCCGGGCTTCATCGGCGTAGTCGGCAACGCATTGGCGCGCCGCTTCGACACGCTGCTCGACCTGCGCATGCGCGTGGGTGCCCTGCCGCGCTATCCCTCCAACAGCCTGCGCTACAACCTGACCTGGAGCACCGAAGGGCTGATCAACGAGTACTGCAACCCTTGCGAGGCCATCGTCGACGGCCAGCTGACCAGCGTGCCCGCGCTGGAAGGCTACGAAACGTTCGCGCTGGACGGCGTGGAGTACGAGGCCTTCAACACCTCGGGCGGATTGGGCACCCTGCCCGCCACCTTGCGCGGCCGCGCCCGCAACGTGGACTACAAATCGGTGCGCTACCCGGGCCACTGCAGCATCATGAAACTGCTGCTCAACGATCTGCGCCTGCGCGACCGCCGCGACCTGCTCAAGGAAATCTTCGAAGCCGCAATTCCCACCACCGAGCAGGACGTGATCGTGATCCAGGCCTCGGCGTCCGGGCGCCGCCATGGTCGCCTGGAGGAAGAGTCCTACCCCATCCGCATCTTCGGCGCGGAAGTCGACGGCCATCGCCTCAGCGCCATCCAGCTCTCCACCGCTGCGGGAATCTGCGCCGCGCTGGATCTGGTGGCGCAAGGCGCCTTGCCGCAACGCGGGTTCGTGGGCCAGGAAGCGATAGACCTGGACACTTTCATCAACAACCGTTTCGGCCGGGTCTACGCGGGCAAACCGCTGGCGTTGGCGGGCAGCGGCGCCATGGCCGACCGCTGAATCCGGGCGCGCGCCGCCCCCAGCGTCCTATCCCGCAAAAACTCACGGCGGGATGGGACGCTAGCTCCAGCCTTCCAGGCGCAAGGTCGCGCGCACCAGGCGCTGCTCTTCCTGCTCGATATCGGCCAGGCTCTGGCGCACGCTGTCCACGTGGTCCGCGGCCGCCTTGCGCGCCTGCTCCGGCTGGCGCGCCGTCACGGCGTTGAACAGCCGCGTGTGCTGGCGGTCGATCTGGCGCTTCTCGGGCTGACGGTGGTACAGGTTGTTGACGCAAGCGAAGACCGATCCCAGCAGCAGATCCGTCAGGGATTGCAGCGTATGCACCAGCACCGGATTGTGTGAAGCCTCGCAGATGGCCAGGTGGAAGGCGTGGTCCAGATGCGCGTGCGTCGCCGTGTCGGTGGCCGTGCCCTGCGCCGCCACCATTTCGTCATAGCGGCGGCGGATCATGATGAAGTCCGCTTCGGTGCCGCGTATGGCCGCCAAGCGGGCGGATTCGGCCTCCAGCAGCGAACGCACTTCCAGCAAATCATAGAGCGTGCGCGGCTGCGAATTGAACAAGTGCATCAAGGGGCCGGCGTCCACCTTGGAGATATGCGCCACGTAGGAACCCTTGCCCTGCGCGGTGTGGATGATCTCGCGCGCGCGCAACAGCTTCAGCCCTTCGCGCAGCGCCGTGCGCGACACGCCAAGCTTCTCGGTCAGGCGCCGTTCGGAAGGCAGCGCCTGGCCGGCTTTCAGCACCCCGTCCAGGATCAGGCGCTCGATCCGCTCGGCGACCTCGTCCGCCACCTGACGGGGCTTTTCTTCTGTTTCCGCGTACATGCACTCTCCGTCACCAGTGGTATGACCAAGCCGCACCGCAACTGGGACGCTTGAGAAACACCTCTGTAAGTAGCTGATATAAAACCATAAAAAATACCGTCTTGCCCATACGGCAGTGCACAAACTGGTATGACCAGTGGGTTTTGATATGGACATTGAGACAGGCGCGAACGATGATGTCGAGACCAGATACGCCCGGCGCGCGGCGTCGGCCAGTCCCTTACCGCTAGAGAACCGCATGACTCAACGCATCCAGCACCACGGCCTGCAAGTGGCGGCCAATCTCAATCAATTCATTGAACAGGAAGCCCTGCCCGGCACCGGCCTGGATGCCGACGGCTTCTGGCAAGGCTTCGCGGCCCTGGTGGACGACCTGGCGCCCAAGAACCGCGCGCTGCTGGCCGAACGTGACCGCCTGCAGGCCGAGCTCGACGCCTGGCACCGCGCCCATCCCGGCCCCATCGCCGATCCGGCCGCCTACCGCAAGTTCCTGGAAGGCATCGGCTACCTGCTGCCGCAGCCCGCCAGCGTGCGCGCCACCACCGAAAACGTCGACACCGAAATCTCGCAGCAGGCCGGCCCGCAACTGGTCGTGCCCATGTCCAACTCGCGCTACGCGCTGAACGCCGCCAACGCGCGCTGGGGCAGCCTGTACGACGCGCTCTACGGCACCGACGCCATTCCCGCCACGCCCGGCGACACGGGGCACGGCTACAACCCGGAACGCGGCGCCGCCGTCATCGCCCGCGCCCGCGCCTTCCTCGACACCGCCGCTCCGCTGGCCCAGGGTTCGCATGCCGATGCCCGCGGCTACACCGTTGAAAACGGCCAATTGCGCGTGGCGTTGGCCAATGGCTCAACCGGCCTGAAGAATGCCGCGCAGTTCGCCGGCTACCAGGGCGAGGCGTCCGCCCCCTCGGCCATCCTGCTCCAGAACAACGGCCTGCACTTCGAAATCCAGATCGACCGCAGCCACAGCATCGGCGCCACCGACGCCGCAGGCGTCAAGGACGTGCTGGTCGAAGCCGCGCTCACCACCATCATGGACTGCGAGGACTCCATCGCCGCCGTGGACGCCGACGACAAGGTCCACGTCTATCGCAACTGGCTCGGCCTGATGAAGGGCGACCTGACCGAGGAGGTCGCCAAGGGCGGCAAGACCTTCACCCGCAAGCTCAACGCCGACCGCAACTACACGCGCCCCGACGGTTCGCCGCTGACCCTGCACGGCCGTTCGCTCATGTTCGTGCGCAACGTCGGCCACCTGATGACCAACCCGGCCATCCTGGACCGCGAAGGCCGCGAGATCCCCGAAGGCATCCTGGACGCCGTGGTCACCAGCCTGGCCGCCTTGCAAGACCGCCAGCGCAAGCTGAATTCGCGCACTGGCTCCGTCTACATCGTGAAGCCCAAGATGCACGGCCCGGTCGAAGCCGCCTTCGCCAGCGAATTGTTCGACCGCGTCGAAGACCTGCTGAAGCTGCCGCGCAACACCCTGAAAATGGGCATCATGGACGAAGAGCGCCGCACCAGCATCAACCTCAAGGCGTGCATCGAGGCCGCCGCCGCGCGCGTGGCCTTCATCAACACGGGCTTCCTGGACCGCACCGGCGACGAAATGCACTCCAGCATGGAAGCCGGCCCCATGCTGCGCAAGGGCGACATGAAGTCCACCGCCTGGATCACCGCCTACGAGCGCAACAACGTGCTGGTCGGGCTGGACGCGGGCTTGCGCGGCCGCGCCCAGATCGGCAAGGGCATGTGGGCCATGCCGGACCTGATGGCCGCGATGCTGGAACAGAAGATCGCCCATCCCAAGGCGGGCGCCAACACCGCCTGGGTGCCCTCGCCCACCGCCGCCACGCTGCATGCGCTGCACTATCACCAGGTCGACGTGCAGACCGTGCAGCAAGAACTGGAGCGCACCAAGCTCGACAGCGTGCGCGATGACCTGCTGGGCGGCCTGCTGACCGTGCCGGTCGGCGATCCGTCCAAGTGGTCCGCGCAGGACATCCAGCAGGAACTGGACAACAACGTCCAGGGCATCCTGGGTTACGTGGTGCGCTGGATCGACCAGGGCGTGGGCTGCTCCAAGGTGCCGGACATCCACAACGTCGGCCTGATGGAAGACCGCGCCACCCTGCGCATCTCCAGCCAGCACATCGCCAACTGGCTGCGCCACGGCGTGACCAACCGCGACCAAGTCATGGAAACCTTCAAGCGCATGGCCAAGGTGGTCGACGGCCAGAACGCGGGCGATGCGCTCTATCGTCCGATGGCCGGCAACTTCGACACGTCGCTGGCGTTCAAGGCCGCCTGCGCACTGGTATTCGAAGGCCTGACCCAGCCCAACGGCTACACCGAGCCGCTGCTGCACAAGTACCGCCTGGAGTTCAAGGCCGCCCAGGCCTGAGCCCGACGCGCCAGGCCGCGGCACGAAAACCGGACAGCAAAGGCTGTCCGGTTTTTTTTGGGGTCGTGCCCTTGAAAAATAATGCACGGCATTTCGCACGATCGTGCTAAATTTGCCGCATGACTGCTAAAACCGAGAAAAGCGAGCTGACCTTCGCGGCCATTGTGGACGCGGCCCTGGACATGGCCGCGGCACAGGGCATGGAAAGCCTGTCGCTCGGCCAGGTGGCCAAGCGCCTGGGCATCAGCAAGAGCGGCGTGTTCTCGCGCGTGGGGTCGCTGGAAGCCTTGCAACAGGCGGTGCTGGACGAATACGACCGGCGTTTCGTCGGAGCCGTGTTCGCGCCAGCCATGGCCTATCCCCGCGGCCTGCCGCGCCTGAACGCCCTGGTCTCGCTCTGGATCGAACGCGCCAGCAACGTCGAAACGCTCACCGGCTGCATCTATGTGGCTGGCGCCTTCGAGTATGACGATGTGGAATCGCCCCTGCGCGCGGTGCTGGAAGGCAATCTGCGGCGCTGGCGCGACGCCATGCTGCGCACGGTCAACCAGGCGCTGGAAGCCGGCCACGTCAGGCCGGACACGGATCCCGAACAACTCGTGTTCGAGGTCTACAGCCTGATGATCGGGCTGATGCACGATGCCCGCTTCCTGCGCGACCCCAAGGCTCCCGACCGGGTGCGGGCCGCTTATGAACGATTGATTTCCACCTACCGCAGTTTCAAATACCTCGAGTAGTCGTCTTTCTTGCGCCGGCCTGTGCCGGCAATTCTTCACTTTAATTTCGCACGATCGTGCGAAATTTGACAGGAGTCTGACATGTGGATCCTTATCGCAGTGATCGCCGTTTCAGCAGGAGCCAGAGTCTGGCTGCAGTGGCGTGCCCTGCTGAAACAGTTGCCGGACTGCGCCGAGCATCTGGTACTTTTCTAGAAAGACATGGCCATCCCGTTCTATATTTCGAGTTCGCCTCCCCCGAACGTCGTCATGCCGCGCTCCAATCATCTACTGATCATCGATCCGCAGAATGACTTCTGCGACCTGCCTGAGTCCTACCTGCCCAGGGATCCCGTGACAGGCGCTGCGCATGCGCCCGCCCTGCCGGTGGCTGGCGCGCACGCCGACATGCAGCGGCTGGCGCGCTTCATCGACACGGCCGCGCCCGCGCTCACGTCGATCACGGTGACGCTGGATTCGCACCACCGCCTGGACATCGCCCATCCGACCTTCTGGTCCACCGGCGATGGCCAAGCCGTGGCTCCGTACACGCCGATCACGGCGGCGCAGCTGCGCGCCGGCGAATTCCGGCCGCGCCACGCCGACGACCTGCCGCGCACCTTGTCCTATCTGGACGAACTGGAAGCGCGCGGCCGCTACACCCTGATGGTGTGGCCGCTGCATTGCGAGATCGGCACCTGGGGCCACAACGTGCATGCCGACGTGCGCGCGGCCTACAGTCGGTGGGAAGACGAGCGCCAGTTCATCGTGCGCAAGGTGCCCAAAGGCATGAACCCCTGGACCGAGCACTACAGCGCGCTGATGGCCGAAGTCCCCGACGCCGACGATCCGCGCAGCCAACTCAACCACAGCCTGCTGGATTCGCTGGACCGCGCCGAAACCATCCTCATCGCCGGCCAGGCCGGCAGCCATTGTGTCAAGGCCACCGTCGAACACCTGGCCGAGCATCTGCCAGGCCGCGATCTGTCGCGCCTGGTCCTGCTGACCGACTGCATGAGCCCGGTCGCGGGCTTCGAAGACGCACAGGCGACATTCCAGCAGCGCATGCGCGACCTGGGCATACAGGCGCGCACCAGCGTCGACATGGCGCGGGCGCTGCTCGCGGCCTGATCCCGCCGCGCAAAGACAACGGCCGCCTGCTTGCGCATGGCGGCCGTGGCTGACAGGCTGAAAGGAGAGCGCTCAGGCGCCGCCTTCGTGGCCTTCGCACTGCACGTACAAGGCGCCGATCGCTTCGCACAGGGCGGCGGGTTGCTGGAACAGGCGCGCAATCAGTATGCAGCCCTGCACCGTAGCGAACACCGCGCGGCCTGCCGCCTCGGGCGTGCCGGAGAACTTCATCGTGCCCTGCGCCGCGCCTTCGGCCAGCACCCGGGCCAGCCAGGCTTCGTGCGCGCGGAAGAATCCCTGCAATGCGCCGCGCACACGTTCGGGCAGCGAGTTCACCTCTGCCGCGAGCATGCCGGCCAGACAGAGTTCGCCGGACCCGCAGGCGCGCGACTCCATCATCGACAGATATTGATCCAGCTGCTCCTGCGCCGGCAGCGAAGTATCGATGGCGCGTATGGCAGCCAGCGCACGCGTGCTGTAGGCGTCGACAGCTTCGTAGAGCAAGTCGTCCTTGCCCGGAAAGTAATAGTGGATGCTGGACGTCTTCACGCCCACGTGCTCAGCCAGGTCGCGGTAGCTGAAGCCGTTGCATCCGCGCGTGCGGATCAGCTTCTCGGCATGGGCCAGAAGCTGTTCGCGAGTGGTGTTGGAAGTAGGAGTGTCCATGGCTGAATATTACCTACTAATAGGTTGATTCGTCATCGGTTCCGGCAGCGTTGCCACTGCTCCAAAACCCTTGCGGATCCCGGCCGGGAAACATCCCGCCCCCCGGGATCCGCATGTGCCGGCATCAGATTCAGCCTTGCACGGGCGGGTAGGCCAGTTCGCCGCTGTCGGTCAGGCCATGCGCGCGGGCGGCGGCCAGCTCTTGCTGCACTTGCGCGCGGGTCTTGTCGCCGGTGGCGGCAAACAGGGTCGTCGGGTAGCCTTCTTCGCCAGACACCAGTTCGCCATTGGCGCGGGCCTGGGCCAACTCTTCTTGCACCTGAGCGCGGGTCACCGTGCTTTCGGTGTTCAGGGGAGGCGGGTAGTCCAGCTCGCCGGCTTGGGCGGCGCCGATGAAGGAGGCGGACAGGATCAGGGCGGATACGAGGGTCTTCATGGTTGATCTCCAGTAAGGATCGGGTGCTGCATTCGGGATTCGAAAAGCTATCTACTTATAGATAGATTTGATGTGAAAAATACTCAGCCTTGCACGGGCGGATAAGCCAGTTCGCTGCTGTCAGTCAGGCCTTGAGCGCGCGCGGCGGCCAGTTCTTTCTGGACTTGGGCGCGGCTCTTGTCGCCGGAGGCAGCAAAAATCGTGGCGGCGTAGCCTTCTTCGCCGGACACCAGTTCGCCATTGGCGCGGGCCTGGGCCAGCTCTTGTTGCACCTGGGCGCGGGTCACCGTGCTTTCGGTGTTCAGGGCGGGCGGATAGTCCAGTTCGCCGGCTTGGGCGGCGCCGATGAAGGAAGCGGACAGGATCAGGGCGGATACGAGGGTCTTCATGGTTGATCTCCAGATAACGATTACGTAGCGGTTCAAAAAACTATCTACTTATAGGTAGATGAAGAGGGAAATAAAAAAACGGTCCTACTGTATTTCTGGTTTCGACTGCGGCGTGTGTTTGGTTTGCTGCGTCGATGGATGAATCTTATCTACTACTAGGTAGACTTCACAAGATCATTTTTGAAACAAAAAATTTCATAGCTGCGCACTAGCCAGCGCTGCGCAGGCAAATTCATCACGCGGGCTGGCGCCCCGCAGCAGCACGCCTGGAGCGACCGTAGTCTGGAAAAGCGCGGCAGCCTCGCGACATGCGCAGCCAGATCTTCCCGGCGCGCCATGTTGCTTCATTCTGCTGGAAGCAGACTCCGACCAGACGAAAGCAACACGAGCAACCCACCCGGCAGATTCACTAGCAGCATACCCAGCCTGAAGGTCAGATAGATCGTCGCGTAAGGCGCGACATTCCCTGAAAGCTCCGCCGCAACCTTGCCGAATACCGCCTCACCAACTCCCAGCCCTCCCGGGGAAATCGGAATGGCCGAAAACAGATTTCCAAAAATCCCCGCCACCGCAGCGATCAGGGGATCTGGTCCATAGGGAAAAATCTGGGCAATAAGAACAATGCCCAATGCCACCAGCGCACTGGCAGCGACTGAGATGACACCGCACAAGACCAGCTCCGACCATTTTTCCCGGTACATCATGGCGCTACGTTGCACGATGCCCGCATACTCGGCCAGCCTCGCCGGAAAGAACCTGCCCAAGTTCAACAGCCGAACCATCGCCAGGCCCGCGCATACCGCGACACCCAGCGCGCAACCCCAGATGAAAATCAGCTCTATGCCCTCGATGTACGAAGCTGCTTTGGCGCCCTGCTCAGGCGAGAGCAAAAGGTACGCGCTCAGGATCGCCGCCGCACCCAACAAACCTATCAGGGAGAAAACGCGATCGGCAATGATGGAAAGCGTTGCCGCGCCACGCCCTTGCCCCTTTCTCATTTCCTTGAAAACATACACGGCCCTGACTACATCGCCACCCGCGGCGCCTGGCATATACAGCGAAAAGAAGCCGCTCATCAACTGAATACGCATGACGGCGGACAGCAATACCGGGAAGCCAGCAATACGCAAAAGCAGCCACCAGCGCAGTCCACCGGCCAACAATCCTATGAACATGAGTGCCAATGCTGGCCCGAAAAACGCGGGCCGGGTGAACGCCATCATCAACGATGCGCCGTCGATATAATCACCGGCGAACAAAACGCAGACCAGCAACGCGCCGAATGCAATCTTCAGCAGGTTGAATATCCGACGCTTCATGCTAGTCATACAGGCGCTCTGCGCATCCCGCCATTGCCGGCGGCGGACGCCTTACGTGCTGAAAAATACCGGTCGACGCTTCTGCGGAAGATAAACAGCAGGAACAACAAGACAACACCTGCCGCCGTAGAGAACAGCGCGATCGACAAAGTCTTGGGCCGATACGTCATTTCAATACGAAAGTCTCCGTTTGGCACCTTCACGCCGCGAAAAATACCACCCACGCGCAGTACTGGCGTCTCGACTCCATTGACGGTCGCCCGCCAATTTCCATGCCAATTGTCGGTCAGCACAGCGATACCGCTTCCCGTCGAGTTCCCCTCGAGCACGACCTGAGCATTCCGATATTCGGCGATGTCGACCGCCACGGCAGCCGCTCGGAAGTCCTTGAGCAATTGCGGCTCCGCCAGTTGGCCCACACTATCCGCAGGCACAACAAACGCCCTGGGCATGACAAACGGATTCTCGTAGATCGTGGAGACCGGCCCCGCGTGCAAGACCGTCAAACCATGTTCGGTGAATACACGGCGATAATTGACATACGCCGTCGGAGTGATGATGTACTTTATGCCGAGCAGATCGACATGCTGCCAGTCGATCTTGGTCTTTTCCGGGAGGTCCTGCACGCTGAACAAGCTGGGAAACGGTCCGCGCCCCACGTTTCCGTTATACCCGAACTGCTGGGACGGATCCATGTCGAACGTGGCATAGAAGTAATCGCGGAAATAGGGCAGATTCCCTTCATTCGTCGAACTGATCTCCTGAACGCCGAAAGCAGAGCCGAGGTCCGGATACAAGCCGGTCGTACTGAAATTCGCGGTCCGGTACAGCCCGGCATTTTTTCGAAGGATGTCAATGATCTCTCCTGGCTGTTCGAAGTAGTCACTCCGCTCATAACGCACCATTTTTGCGGAGGCAACAAGCTCTCCGAACATGGTGGCCACAAAGATCACGGCCAAGCCCCCCAGCAGCAGCCTGTTCTTCATGAATCTCGCGCAGGCCAGGCCGACCGCGATCGCAATCAGTAATCCCCCGGTCCACAACAACGCGCTTTTCTTGAATTCCTCTCGCGGCTCCTGCAAGCCGTAGACATCATTCAGATAAATTGCGGCGGCGATTGCCACCCCCAACAGCAGCAGCGCGGGCATGACCCTCGCGCGCCCAAAACGCACATTGTCCAGCCCCAACCCTATCAAGATGGTCAATGGAACGACAACAGACATCCACCAATACTGATTGCCTATGCTGCCAATTATTGGCAAAGACGCCACCATCGACCGCAGAACGGGAATTCCGTATATATTGCCCAAGAAAAACAGTATGCTCAGGCCACAAACTGCAGCCGCGATCCGGAATCGCGTCTTGTGGCGCGATAGCGCACAGCCCGCCATGGCAAAGGCCATCAAGCCCAAGTGATACACCGTGTTCACGTAGACGCCCTGCAGGCTGGTCTGTGTCTCGCGCGCGTTGTACGACTCAAAGAACAGTGAAGGGGAGAACAGAGCCAGCACGCCAGCGGGAAAGGCCGGCGGAAAATATACCCGCGCCACATAGTTTTTCAGCAATCCCGTACTTTCGATATTTTCAAGCACAGGAAAATAAATAAACGCCAACAGCGCAAACGCTATGATCCCGGCAAATGCCTGGACGGCCACGATCGACAGCGCAGCCTTGTACGAGATCTCGCGGCCCGAAACCAGATTGGACAGGTACGCGATCACGACGACGTATATGCCGATTATGCTCACGATTGTCGTGGGCATGAAGGTGCAGGTCAGCACGAGCGCAAAGCTCAAACAAACCGCTATGAATCTGAGCGTCGACGGCGCCTTGGCGTGCATCAAGACCGTGTAAAGGCAGATGGGGACGAATGGATAGCTTTGCGCAATATTCGAGCCCGAATTCGCAACGATATAACCATTCAGCAGGAAAAAGACAGTTGCTCCGACCGCGCTGACGCGGGACACCTCGAATACCCTGAGCATCGTCAGCAGCAGAAAGCAACTACCCAAGGTAAAGAATATCAGGACGCTGATGTTGTAACTAAGACTGCTCCCTCCAGCCAGAGCCGACACAATAGTAGGCACCGAAAACTTCAAGTCCACAAGACTCTCGGGTCCCATGGCGCCGCCCGCCGCGTACGGATTCCAATAGGGCGAATCATTCGACGCAATCGTGCGGCGCATGAACTCTACCATTGGCTCCGACTGGAAGATGGCTCCCCCCGTATCGTTATAAGCCCCCCACCACTCCGAATGCCCCGGAATTGGGTAAAACGGACGCAATTCCTTGCCTCCGTAATAGGCAGCCACCAGTTGATCCGTCATGCGGAGGCTGGCGCCTTTGAAAATAACGTCCGGAAAAATGGCGACCACGAGAGCGGACGCAAGCAAGATGCATACGAACAGCTCCCGTATCACGCGGTTATTTTTTAGCATCGACACTTCAGCCAAATATTATTATATTAAATCCGGCTTAGTACCAATATGCTATTTTGTATCGATGCAGAAAGGAACGCAGCAGGCAATACGAGAACCCAATACCTTCCTTGCGGAAGATGAATTTGGAAACGCCCCGAGCGCGGACACCCTGCGCGCCCGGAATGTACTTGATTTCACCACCGGTCAAGATCGCCTTGAAGGTAATTTCCGGGCTGATACTGAATCGATTCTGACTCAGGCCCATGCCCAACATCTCGCGACGTCGGAACATCTTGAAGGCATACGTGGAATCAGGAATGTACTGACCAAGCGCGACACGTACTCCAATCCGGAAAAAGAATTGGAAAAACTTGTACTTGAAGGGAATGGTGGAATCATCCCCCTTTGCCAGGTAACGGGAACATTGGGCCAGCACGGCTCCCTTCTCCATTTCGGCGTACAGCTGCGGGATCAGATTGATCGGATCAACAGCGTCGGCCGAAACAAAGATCCCATAGCGCCCCATACCGTGGGCTGCACCGTAGCGAACCACAGCGCCGTAGCCTCGCCGATGCAATTCACGGCTAACCACCCGAACGGGGATAGCGTCTTTATTTTTCTCGGCCCACCTATGCGCACGCTCCAACGTGCTGTCATCGCTCTGATCGTCAACCACGATGATTTCACTTTTGAAATTCTGTCCCGATACCGCCTCCTTCACGTTGTCCAGAATGTCTACGATGTTCTCCTCCTCATTAAGACAAGGAATAACTATCGTCAGATCTAGCGTGTCGGTATTGGGAATCAAGATTTTTCTCTCAGCGGATTATCGGCTCGCCTTCGCCTCGCTTATCAAATTGCGGACGAAAAAAACGGCAAAACGCCGGGCGCCATTGTACCCAATTGAGTCAATTTGTTGATTTTATTTTCAATTGTTGCGCCGACCCCACAATGGCCGGGTCGACGTATCAACGCGCACGCGTGAGAGGGCTCGCCAGCGAACTCTGTCTATAACCTGCCCCCTCAAGAACAGGAATCACCGCGGAAGGTGAATTTCCACTTTGACTGCCATCGACGCAGGGCGCCAAGCGTGCGTTAGTCTGAAAATTCCGCACTTCGACTGGCACATTGCAGAAACCTTGCCAGCAACGCGGATCGATGCTTCAGCCCAGCGGGCCACTGACGGCTTTATCCCAGCTCCACTGCCGGTTTGTCATGTGCGCTTTCAAAACCGCGGGGGTCTGCTCAACGGTATCGATTTCACCCATGTACTCTCGGCCACCTGCCACAGTCGGTTTCATCGCGCGGCGCAACAACTTGACGAATCGCTCTCTGCGGTAGCGCCGCTTCTCCGCCGAGACACGCTTGAGAAAATTCCTTTCCGCCAGTCCGACCATCTTCGCTGCACCAGGTACTGCCTGCAAAATCTCACCGGCATATTCCTTATGCAGCGTCTCGCACACTGCAATCAATCTGGCGAAATTAAATCTCGACACATCGGCGGGTGAGATTTTCGCTATAGTTTCCAGAGCAGCATGCGCCCACACCGTTTCAACGGAGAAGAAACGAGGCACTCCTTCTGTCCAACCCGTAGTCTCGAAGGCCTTGGTTTGCCCCTCATGACCCAGCTTCCCCTTATGCTGATTCATTGCGCTTCGACCCGTGTTACTACCCCCAGATGCCCCGGGAATCGTCAGCGGATAGTCAATTTCAACGAACTGCTCCGCACATAGGGCAAGCGCGATGGCGCCAGAGACATCTGGACTCGACCCATGGAAATAAGCGCCAGAGATTTGTTTTGCCTTTTCCAAAATACTGCGGCGCACTACGCCGTGGTAAATCTTCGGCAATCCTTCGGTTCCCTGCGCAGCATTCAACAATGCCTCGGTCACACTGTCAGACGACCGACGCAAATTCACCGATCCAATTCGGCTCGGTAAATACAGCCTGCCAGCATGCCCAGCTCCGAAAAATCTGGATCGGAAGTCTGGCCATACATAGTTAGACATGACCTTCGGCGCGATCACGTCGACTCCCTTTTCTCTGGCCCATTCGGCCGCGAGAATCAAGTCTTCGGTAATCGTGTCGTCATCACCGATAAGACAGACGAATTCGCCTTTCGCCGCTCCAATGGCGAAATTATGATTCCCCGTCATATCGAGGCGTTCCACGGGCCGTAAATATTTGAAGCGTGCGTCTGTGATCGGCGCATCTTGGCCTTCACTTACTAGTTTCTCCAACACCCCATCCGTGCTGGTATCACTAACTACCAGCTCCATGTTGGGATTTTCTATGGCCAAAATAGATCGAATTGCGTAGATCGCATATTTGGCACGATTGTGCGTTGGAATTGCAACTGAAAGCAAAATATCCATTTTTTAAGATTTATCGCGATTATTAATCAGTCAGCCTTAGCCGGCGGCAATGCCTGCCTTGAGGCCAAAATCAGCATTAATGCAAGCAAGACTTCGAAAGCCGCCGAGCCAACCAGCGGCTCGAAAAGGCCAAATACTTGCAACACCACAAACACTACGCGCAAATATCGGAACCAGGGAGCCGCCAACTCCGCGCGACGCAGGTGCGCGTATATTTCTCTGATATATAAACAGTACAAAAAGGTGCCAACCAATCCATAATTCAATAACATTTGAATCACTGAATTGTGCGTCCCCCAAACATCCTCAATCCCAGGACTAAGTTCTATGAAGGTCCTGAGCGTATTTGGCCCGATGCCAAACCAAGGATTATGAATCCAGATATCGAAGCCAAATGACCACAGCAAGAGACGATTTGTCACCGACAGCACTTCGCCTGCATATGCTCCCTCATAATCCAGGATATAGCTATGGAAGCCCGCAGATACGAGCAGAGTCGCCAATAGGAAACCCAACAACGGTCCCAGCCACACCAACCAAAGCAGTTGCCGCTTTTCCAAACGAAGCGCCACCAGAAAAAGCATGAAGATCAGGATTCCGCCGCGTGACATCGTGCAGAATATCGCCACCGCGAATAGCCATAGCAGCACTCGATTTCTTGTTAGCGCGAGTGCAAAAAGGAATATCAGAAATGCCGCCAGATAATTGGATCGTCCCAACGGCGTTTCTATAAGCAGCTTTTGCGCGTAGTAATTTCCTGGAGTCAAAATAGCGACAAAGAACAGTGCAATGACCATAACAGCCAGCACTACGCCACCCGCTAGCATCATACGCACAGCGCCTTCCACTGTAATGAATCGCTGGAACTGGGCGTACAGCAACAGTGTGCCTATGGCGTACATAAGAGGCAGAACACCAGCCACTGCCCGCAGATATGCACTTTCCGGCGTTAGCAACACTCCGATTGCGCCAAAAATCACCGTGCCGAACAATAGCAGCGCCGCTGTCGGCACTACGATGCGTGGTAGAGCCAGGCATGTGAGCAAGAGAGGCAAAACGATGAACATTCCCATCGGAACGGTCGCCGTGCTCAGCCCAACGGGTATTTGAACATCCCCTATGAACACTAAGAAGAACGGCAGGAGAAGCAGGATCACCCCTAGCCTCACATCGTAATGAGAAGATGCCACGCTCTCTCGCCTCACGGTCGCACCCATGGTCTATAACGCACGCCCGCGACATGCCCAATCAAGAGCGTCGATGCAACAACAGCTATCAGCCACATTACTCGGACTGCCGTACTCGGGATCAGTGTGCCAGCAAAGCTCAATAACACAAGCACCACAACCAAGAGCAAATTCCTGCTCGCTCCAGCGAACAGCGACTTGCTCATGACGACCTTCGCTCCCCAGAACATGAGGATTGCATCAATGGCCACGCGTAGAAACCAGGCAGTAGCGGCTCCAGTCAAGCCATAATGACGAGACAGGAACAGAAGAGCAATCAAAAAGAGGGGCGCCTCAAGGAGGTGGATGATTGCCGTCAAATGCGATCGTCCTGCACCCTGAATTACGGTGAAAGGTATTTGGGCCAGGCATGTGATGAACATGCCTGCCGAGAATATCTGCAGCAGTACATAGCATTGCGATGCGAATGATTCTCCGATCCAAAGCGACAGTAGTTCTTTTGAAAACAATGCAATGGCCGCGGTGATGGGCAGCATCGCCAAGAAGATCCAGACCACCGCTTTTCTTATCAGCGACATTGCCGCCCCATCCCGACGCATGATCTGCTCCGCGAGCGCTGGGAACAAGACAGCTGTCAATGCATTCGGCAATATTGACAACTTGGTAATCAGCTCCTGCGGCGTCACGTAGTAAGCAACCGCTGCCGACGAGAGAACAGCCCCCACGATAAAGCGGTCTGCGTAGCTCATCAACGGACTGACAACATTGCTGACCGTCATCCAGCCACCAGAGCTGCAAAGCGGCCGAATTAGCGTCTTGTCGAAGTGAAACCGGCCCACGTCATCGGGCAGCACGCGCTTGGCGTACCATGCATGCAGAGCACATGCCACAATACGACCGCCGGCGAGCACCAGAGTGATCACATCCAAGCGGGATGTACCATACATGATCACCGCCACGGGTCCAAGAAAGGTCAGCAACCCCATTGGCAAGCGGATGATGTTCACGATCGCAAAGGCGTGACGTGCTTCCAATATTCCGCGAAAACCAGAGGTCAAGACGACTGCTGGCATGGCGACAGCCATGATCCATATCGCATTGGTCGCCTCTTGCTTGTCAGGTATGGATTGGATGAAGTCCAAGCCCCATGGTCCCAGCGCCGCCATGAGCACGCCGGCCACGACGCCGAAAATCATGATCACAACCATGGCAGTCACGACAAGCGCCCCCACACGGCCCCGCTCCTTGCCCGTAAGCATGACCGCCAACTGCTGCGTCAAGGCCCGTCCGAGTCCCAGATCGAACAAGCTCAGGTAGCTGACCACCGCCCAAATCAATGTGAGAAGCCCGAAACGAGCGTCACCCAGTTCCTTGATGAGCACAGGGATGCTGAATACCGCGACTAGTAGCGGAAGCCCCAAGCCGACCAAATTATAAAAAGAATGTCTGATTAATTTCACAGGGCGGCCAAGAAGATTTCCGTAATGCTCAATACTCCGAATTGGCGTGTACTACCGTCGCCTGCCACGCAGCCGATATCGACATGTGGAAAAATTCGACTGCGACTCAGTGTCCCTCACCTGCCCACCTTGATTTCTCGGAAACCGGAAACCGAGCAGATTTTCCGAAAAAATCACGGGATTCTGGAAAAACGAGTTTTTCCACGAATAACTAGATAGAAAAATCCACACCCAATTCCTCCGACGAGCCCCCAAAGCAAGAAGCCGTCAACTTTCGGAAGAACGGGCTTCTCATAAAGCTCTGATTGAGTAACAACTGCTGGATACAAATGAGCCGAAAAAAACTGGCGATCCAGATCGCGCTGAGCCTGCCGCAACTTTTCAATCGAACTCCAGGAATTCTCAATCTTCGCTGTCAGATCGGACGCAAATCGCAATTGCGATTCTTGAGCTTGCTGCTGAACCCTGCCGTACTCCATCCGCAGACGTCGATATTCGGATTCCGCTGCAGCAAGCTCGCTTTCGTTCGCTTCTCGCGCGGCCTTTAGTTCTTTTCGTTGCCCCTTCAAAACGTTATCGTGCGAAATAAGCACTTCTTTTGTAATCGCGCCAACGAACTTGTGTAAGTCGTCGAGGGAGTATCCAAGGTAATCGACCCTCACCAATTGAGTGCCGGGAATCGCTTTGGAGGTCAGAGACTCGCGGAACAGCTTGACTTCTGCAGGTTCATCTTCGTCTGCGGGTACCGTAGGGTAACCCATCGACGCTATCAGCCCATTTACAAATTCCTTGCTGCGTAGCCAGTGGGCTGTGTACGCCATTTGATCCGACAGCGTCCGGTCTGGTACCACGACGGTCATTGCCTTGCCAACGCGGACGATCAGCGTCGCCTGCCATTTTGAAGGTGCATAAAAATAGGCTGCAACGCCACTGGTCACACCCAACAACGCCGCTACAAACAAGGTTTTCCAATTGCGGAACAAATTCCCCAGAGATTTCTTTGCTGAAGAATCTCCGTGAGTCTTGGCTCTCAAGCCTTGGGCGCCATCGTTTGCTACGGTGTCCCGGGCACAATTCTCATCTTGCATAGATATCCTTTGCTCGGGAACACTGCCGCGTCCTGCAGTACCCCCCCAAATCACCCTGGCCTTCTTTCATCATGTTCGGATGGTCATCAAAGAATCATAGACCGAGCAGACGAAGCCCTAATTTGCCAGCGCGCAAAGCGCACAACCGCTTATTGTATGTTCGCAGCGTTTAAAAATCACTACAACCGTCAAATTGGTGAGGTCGGTTCACAGGATTGGCGCTATGAGTACAAAAGCCCTGCGTGCTCGCGTTGAAGAGATTCGCACAAACGAATCACGCGGCGGGCGCCAAGTTTAATTATTTCAATTATTGCAAGCGCCACGCGCAGATCGGCTGATCTCTTGGCCTGTTATCTTTGGTTCAATCAGAAAAAATGAAAAAAGCCTTGCCGCGGCAAGGCTTTTTCGTTTGCTATCCGTTCGAGTCACCAAAAATAATGCATCAAAACGGAATATCGTCGTCCATATCCGCCAAATTAGCGCCGCTGCTGGCCGGAGCCGCTGCGGGTGCCGGACGCTGCTGCGGGGCCGGGCGTTGGGCCGGGGCGCGCTGCTGTGCCGGGCGCGAAGGCGCGTCGTCGTAGCCGCCACCGCCGCCAAAGCTTGCGCCACCACCGCCGCCGTCTTCGCGGCCGCCCAGCATCTGCATCTGGTCGGCAACGACTTCGGTGCTGTAGCGGTCAGCGCCGGTGTCCTTGTCTTGCCACTTGCGCGTCTTCAGGCGGCCTTCGATGTAGACCGAACGGCCCTTCTTCAGGTATTCGCCGGCGATTTCAGCCAGGCGGTTGTACATGACGACGCGGTGCCATTCCGTTTCTTCGCGGCGTTCGCCCGAAGCCTTGTCTTTCCAGGTGGAGGTGGTGGCAATGGACATATTGCAGATTGCCGCCCCTTCGGGGCTGTAGCGGACTTCCGGGTCGCGTCCCAGATTGCCCACGAGTATGACTTTGTTAACCGATGCCATGCCGTTGTCCCTCTGTTGTTGACAGCCTGCGTGTGCGTTGCCGCGGACGCGCCGGCAACAACATAAAAGCGATGTTGAAGACCGGCTTCATGAAACACGCCGGTCACCGCAACGATGACCGGCGACGCCGGGTTGAACCCTGAGTGAAGCCCTGATTTGATGCGTATTATCGACGAAAAGAGCCCGCCGCGCCAAACCAGGATGTGACAAAGCCGTCCACCCCGGCTAGCCGGTTTTCGCGGCTGTTGGGCGCTTTTCGGGGAACGATCCCCGACTTTCCCGAGGGGAATTCGCTAGCAGGCCGGCTGGGGCAGCGGCCGCAACGCCCAGGTCACGGCCAGCCAGATCGCCGACAGGATGGCGGCAGCGATGAAAACGGCGCTGGACCCCGAATGCGAGGCCAGCCAGCCGCCCAGCGCGCCGCCCGCGAACAGGCCGGCGGCCTGGGCGGTGTTGTAGAAGCCCAGCGCCAGGCCCTTGTAGGCCTGCGGCGCCACCCGCGACACCAGCGACGGCTGCAAGGCTTCCAGCACGTTGAACGCCACGAAGAAGCCCGTCAGGGCGGCGGCCAGGGTGTAGAAGCCATGGCTGGCCGCGGGCAGCAAGGCGCACACCAACGCCAGTCCTGCAACGGCGGCGCGCAGGGCGCCGCGATGGGCGCGGCGTTTTTCCGCGATGAACACCACCGGCACCATCAGCACGAAGGAAACCAGGATGACCGGCAGATAGACCTTCCAAAGCTCGCGCGCGTCCAGGCCGCCTACCTTGGCCAACAGGGCCGGCACCACCACGAACAGCGCCACCTGGATCAGGTGCAGCACGAACACGCCAAAATTCAGCCGCAGCAGGTCGCTGTGGGTCAGGACTTCGCGCGGCCTGGCCGCCTGCATGGTGCGGGCCTGGGTCAACGGCACCACGGGCACCACCCAACCCGCCACGGCAAGGCAGATCACTCCCAGGCAGGCGATGGTCCAGAACAGGCCGGACAGGCCCCACCAGCCCACCAGCACCGGCGACAGCACCAGCGACACGGCGAAGGACAGGCCGATCGAGCCGCCCACCATGGCCATGGCGCGAGTGCGGACCTCGTCGCGAGTGGAATCCGCCAGCCAGGCGGTCACGGCTGCCGAAATGGCGCCCGCGCCCTGGATGGCGCGGCCGATGGTGATCCAGTACACGTCGGACGCCTGGGCACAGACAATGCTGCCCGCCACGAACAGCAGCAGGCCGAACAACACCACCGGGCGGCGGCCCCAGCGGTCGGACGCCAGGCCGAAAGGAATCTGCATGAAGGCCTGGGTCAGGCCGTACATGCCCAGCGCCAGGCCGACGCGGGCGGGATCGTCGCCGCCCGGCATGCCGGCGGCGGCCACGGCGAAGACGGGCAGCAACAGGAACAGCCCCAGCATCCGCGCGGCGAACAGGCCGGCCAGCGCCACGCTGGCGCGGCGCTCGGACGGGGTCAATTTCAGTTTTTTATCTGCCTGCATGCGAAAAATTCAACGATGACTAGGGCTCGCCCGCGCGCGTGCATGTCACACGCTCACGGTCTGATCTGGCGGTGCAATGCCGCCCCCGGGACTATCCAGGCTGAAGAACTGCCCCGAACGCAGGGGGATTCGGCGCGCTATAGTACCAAGTTGGCCTTTGAAACCGCTTAAAAGAGCCCGATCGACGTGACAATACGCATTCGGGGTGCGCGCACCCACAATCTCAAGAACGTCTCGCTCGACCTGCCACGCCACAAGCTGGTGGTCGTCACCGGCTTGTCCGGTTCGGGCAAATCCTCGCTGGCATTCGACACGCTGTACGCGGAGGGCCAACGCCGCTACGTGGAAAGCCTGTCCGCCTACGCCCGGCAGTTCCTGCAACTGATGGACAAGCCGGACGTGGACCTGATCGAGGGCCTGTCGCCGGCCATTTCCATCGAACAGAAGGCGGCGGGACACAACCCCCGCTCCACCGTCGGCACCATCACCGAGATCCACGACTACCTGCGCCTTCTGTACGCGCGGGTCGGCACGCCCTACTGCCCGGACCACGGCCTGCCGCTACAAGCGCAGAGCGTCAGCCAGATGGTGGACGCGGTGCTGTCCTGGACGCCCGAGACCCGCCTGGCCGTGCTGGCCCCGATCGCCCGCGGCAAGAAAGGCAGCTTCGAGGACGAGTGCGCCAGCCTGCAGGCGCAGGGCTACGTGCGCCTGCGCGTGGACGGCCAGATGACCGAAATCGACGGCATGGCGCCGCTGAAGAAGACCGAGAAGCACGACATCGACGTCGTCATCGACCGGCTGCGCATCAAGCCCGAGAGCAAGCAGCGCCTGGCGGAAAGCTTCGAAACCGCCTTGCAGCTGGCCGAAGGCCGCGCCCTGGCGCTGGACATGGACAGCGAGCGCGAACAGGTCTTCTCCAGTCGCTACGCCTGCCCGGTGTGCAGCCACAGCCTGCCCGAGCTGGAGCCGCGCCTGTTCAGCTTCAACAACCCCATGGGCGCCTGCCCCAGTTGCGACGGCATCGGCCAGGTCGGCTTCTTCGACCCCAAGCGCGTGGTCGCCTTCCCCGAGCTGAGCCTGGCAGCCGGCGCCATCCGCGGCTGGGACCGCCGCAACGCCTTCACCCATTCGCTGCTGACCAGCCTGGCGGCGCACTATGAATTCGACATCGAGGCGCCCTTCGAGGAACTGCCCGAAGCGCTGCGCGACAAGGTGCTGTACGGTTCCGGCGAGGAAGAGATCTCGTTCCTCTACCTGAATGAAAAGGGTCGTAGCACGGTCAAGCGGCATACCTTCGAAGGCGTGATCCCGAACCTTGAGCGTCGCTGGCGCGAGACCGATTCGGCCACCGTGCGCGAAGAACTCGGCAAGTACCGCAACATCAAGACCTGCCCGGACTGCGGCGGCTCGCGGTTGCGGCCCGAGGCCCGCAACGTGCTGATCGGCCAGGATCCGCGCGGCGGCGAACGCCATGGCCAGGCCATCTATGAAGTCGAGGCCATGCCGCTGTCGACGTGCCTCGCCTGGTTCCGCGACCTGAGCCTGACGGGCGCCAAGCAAGAGATCGCGCAACGCATCGTGCGCGAGATCGAGGCGCGCCTGAGCTTCCTGAACAACGTGGGCCTGAACTATCTGTCGCTGGACCGCAGCGCCGACACCATCTCGGGCGGCGAGGCGCAGCGCATCCGCCTGGCCAGCCAGATCGGGTCCGGCCTGACCGGCGTGATGTACGTGCTGGACGAGCCCTCCATCGGCCTGCACCAGCGCGACAACGACCGGCTGATCGGCACCCTGCAGCACCTGCGCGACCTGGGCAACAGCGTGATCGTCGTCGAGCACGATGAAGACATGATCCGCATGGCCGACTGGGTGGTGGACATGGGGCCAGGCGCGGGCGAGCACGGCGGCCAGGTGGTGGCCCAGGGAGACCCGGAAACCGTGCAGCGCGACCCGAATTCCCTGACCGGCCAGTACCTCAGCGGCGCGCGCGCCATCGCCATCCCGCAGCGACGGCCCGTCAATGAAGAATTGTCCTGGCTGACCCTGTCGGGCGCCAGCGGCAATAACCTCAAGACCGTGGACCTGCGTATCCCGGCGGGCCGCCTGGTGTGCGTGACCGGCGTGTCCGGTTCGGGCAAATCCACGCTGGTCAACGACACCCTGGCGGTCGCCGTCTCGCGCCAGTTGCACCACGCGCAGAGCGAACCCGCGCCCTACGTGTCGATGCAGGGTCTGGAGAACTTCGACAAGATCATCAGCGTGGACCAGAGCCCCATCGGCCGCACGCCGCGCAGCAACCCGGCGACCTACACGGGCCTGTTCACGCCGATCCGCGAACTCTTCGCGGGCGTGCCGGAGGCGCGCACCCGCGGCTACGACCCTGGGCGCTTCAGCTTCAACGTCAAGGGCGGACGCTGCGAGGCCTGCCAGGGCGATGGCGTGGTCAAGGTGGAAATGCACTTCCTGCCCGACATGTACGTGCCCTGCGACGTCTGCCACGGCAAACGCTACAACCGCGAAACGCTGGAAATCCGCTACCGCGGCCGCAACATCAGCGAAGTGCTGGACCTGACCGTGGAGCAGGCGCTGGAGTACTTCGAGTCCGTGCCGGCCATCGCCCGCAAGCTGCACACGCTGATCGACGTGGGCCTGTCCTATATTCGGCTGGGCCAGAGCGCGACCACCCTGTCGGGCGGCGAAGCGCAACGCGTGAAGCTGTCGCAGGAGCTGTCGCGGCGCAGCACCGGCCGCACGCTCTATATCCTGGACGAGCCCACCACGGGCTTGCATTTCCGCGACATCGAACTGCTGCTGCAGGTGCTGAACCAACTGGTCGACAGCGGCAATACCGTGCTGATCATCGAGCACAACCTGGACGTCATCAAGACTGCGGACTGGGTGATCGACATGGGCCCCGAAGGCGGCGATGGCGGCGGCCGCGTGGTCGCGCAGGGCACGCCGGAAGACGTGGCCGACACGCCCGCCAGCCACACCGGACAATACCTGGGCAAGCTGCTGCGCCGCAGCCCGGGCGCATGAACCCTCACATCAACGGCTAGAAAGGATCGCGGCATGTACACCTTGATCATCGGCAACAAGAATTACTCGTCCTGGTCCCTGCGCCCCTGGATCGCCTTGCGCGCCACGGGCATTGCATTCACGGAACAGAAGCTCGGCTTCTTCACCGAGGAATTCTCGCGCCGCGTGAGCGCGGTGTCGCCCGCGGGCCTGGTGCCGGTGCTGCTGGACGGCGACTTCGCGGTCTGGGATTCGCTGGCGATCTGCGAATACCTGGCCGAGCGCCATCCCGAGGCCCGCCTGTGGCCGCAGGACCCCAAGGCGCGCGCCCGCGCCCGCTCGCTGGCCGCCCAGATGCACAGCGGCTTTGGCGCAATGCGCCAGGCGCTGCCCATGAACGTCGAGGCGCGGCTGCCCGGCATCGACCTGCCCGAGGCCGCGCGACAGGACATCTCGCGCCTGCAAGCCATCTGGCACGACACCCGCGCGGAATTCGGCCAGGGCGGCGCTTTCCTGTTTGGCGAGTTCTCGATCGCCGACGCCTTCTTCGCGCCGGTGGTCTCGCGTTTCAATACCTATGGCATCGCGGCCGCGGGTCCGGTGCGCGACTACATGGACGCAGTGCTGGCGCTGCCCGCCATGCAGGAGTGGACGCGCGATGCACTGGCGGAAGCCACCTTCGTGCCCGAGGACGAGCCTTACCGCAAGCACCGCTAACGCGGGTTCAATCGCGCAGGCGCTGGGCCACGAATTCACGCACCAGCGCCATCGCGGGCGCCTCGGTGCGGCCCGTCGGGGTCACCATCGCGAACAGCGCGTGGCTGCGCAGCGGCGGGTCGGTGGGCAGTTCCGTCAGTTCGCCCGCAGCGATGCCGACCCGCGCCGCGCCGACGATGCCCAGGAACACCGCGTCCGACACGCGCACCGCTTCCAGCACGCTGCCGATTTCATCGCAGCGCAGGCGCATCGACGTCTGCGGGTCCGCCTCGATACCGAAATGCTCGACCACGATGCGTACCGTGTCGGCGGCCAGGAACGTCGACGCCAGCGGATAGGCCGCGACCTCCGCGAAGCGCGCCGGCCGCCCCGCCTGGGCCAGCGGGTGGCCGCGGCGGCAGATGAACCCGGCGCGCATTTCCGATATGGGCTCGATGCGCAGATCGCCCGCCGGCACGATGCCCCGGGTATCGACCACCAGCGCATCCAGGCGCCGCTGGCGCAACAGCGCCAGATGGGCCTCCGGCGAACCGCGCATCACATCCAGCCGCACTTGCGGATAGTGTTGCGCCACGTGCGCCAGCAGCGGCGTCATGAGCATGACGCCTGGCCCCGATCCCAGGCCTATGCTGATGCTGCCCCGGTCGCCCTGGGTCAGCAGTTCGGCGCTGCGGCGCAATTCGCCCGATTCGAACAGGATGCGCCGTGCGCGGCCGGCGACGGTCAGGCCCAGCGGCGTCAGCTCAGTCCGCTTGCCCATGCGGTCCAGCAGCCGCGCCCCCAGGTCCTCTTCCAGCAGCCGGATGCTGCGGCTGAGCGCCGACTGGGTCAGATGCAGATGCTCGGCCGCGCGGCTGAAGGAGCCTGCCTCGGCCACCGCCAGCAGATGTTCGAGCTGCTTGAGATTCATGCCCGAGTCCCCGTTCAAGTATGAGTTTTTTTTCTAGCTTCCAGAATAACAATTCGTTAGACAACTAGCGAGGCCAGTCCCTAGCATGCGGAACACGCCTATATCCATTCCAAGGGGAATTTCGTGAGCATGCTTTCCAATGGCCTGCGCCAGGCCGGCTGTGCGCTGGCGCTGGGCGCGGCACTGCTGGGCCAGGGCGCCCAGGCCGCAGACTATCCCGACCGGCCGGTCATGATGATGGTGCCCTACCCGGCCGGCGGCGCATCCGATTCCATCGCCCGGGTGGTGGCCTCGCCCGTGTCCAAGCAGCTGGGCCAGCCGGTGCTGGTGGAGAACCTGGGCGGCGTCAGCGGCGCGCTCGGCGCGCAGAAGGTGCTGGGCGCCAAGGCTGACGGCTACTACCTGTTCCAGGGCTCGCCCAACGAACTGATCCTGTCCCCCATCGCCAACCCCGCGGTCAAGCTCAAGAGCGAGGATTTCCGCCTGGTGCAGATGATAGGCATGGCGCCCCTGGTGATCGTGGCGCGCGCAGACCTGCCCGCCAACAACGCCGACGAACTGGTCACGCTGGCGCGCTCGCGTTCGGCCACTCAGCCGCTGACCTTCGGCAGCGTGGGCGTGGGCTCGCTGTATCACGTGCTGGGCGAGCACATGGCGCGTACCATCGGCGCCAACATGATGCATGTGCCCTACAAGGGCGGCGCGCCGCTGATGCAGGACATCGGCGGCGGCCAGGTAGACCTGGCCATCCTGCCGCTGTCGCAGCAGCAGGTGGCGCTGGCCGAACAGGGCCGCATCAAGCTGCTGGCCAGCCTGGACCCGCAGCGCAGCCAGTTGCCAGCGCTCAAGTCGGTGCCGTCGGTGAATGAAGGCCAGCTGCTCAAGGGCTTCAACTTCACCACCTGGACCGGCTACTTCGTCAAGCGCGACACGCCGCAAGACGTGGTGTCGCGCCTGAACGCCGCGCTCAATGCCGCCATGCAGGATCCGGCGGTGAAGGACAGCCTGGCCCACCAGAACATCGAAGTTTCCGCCCCCATGAGCGCGGAACAGGCCGATGCCATGTACCGCGCCGAGACCGAACGCTTCCGCGAAATTTCCAGCCACGTGAAACTGGCCGGCAACCCGTGACCCGATTCCAGGATCTACCCGACATGCATCCCATCCTGCAGACCATGACTGCCCAGGCCGACGAGTTCGTCTCGATCCGCCGCGACATCCACCGCCACCCCGAGTTGGGCTTCCAGGAATTCCGCACCAGCGACCTGGTGGCGCAATGCCTGACGCAATGGGGCTATGAAGTGGAGCGCGGCCTGGGCGGCACCGGCCTGGTCGGGCAGCTACGCCGCGGCACGGGCGGCAAACGCCTGGGCCTGCGCGCCGACATGGACGCCCTGCCGATCCAGGAAGCCACGGGCCTGGATCACGCCAGTTGCAACGAAGGCGTGATGCATGCCTGCGGCCACGACGGCCACACCGCCATGCTGCTGGCGGCGGCGCATCACCTGGCCAGGCACGGCGACTTCGACGGCACGCTCAACCTGATCTTCCAGCCCGCCGAGGAAGGCCTGGGCGGCGCCAAGCGCATGATGGAGGATGGGCTGTTCCGCAAATATCCCTGCGACGCCATCTACGCCATGCACAACATGCCCGGCCATCCGCAAGGCCGCCTGCTGCTGCGCGACGGCGCGGCCATGGCTTCGTCCGACAACGTCACCATCGTGCTGGAAGGCGTGGGCGGACATGGCGCGATGCCGCATTGCGCCGCCGATCCGGTGGTGGCCGGCGCGGCCATCGTCATGGGCCTGCAAAGCATCGTCGCCCGCAACATCGATCCCCTGCACATGGCGGTGATCACGGTCGGCGCGTTCAACGCCGGCAAAGCAAACAACGTGATTCCCCAGACCGCTACGCTGAAACTCAGCGTGCGCGCGCTGGACCGCGGCGTGCGCGACGCCTTGCAGGCGCGCATCACGGAACTGGTCCACAGCCAGGCGGCCAGCTACCAGGTGCGGGCGACCATCGACTACGGCCGCGGCTATCCCGTGCTGGTGAATACCCAGGAAGAAACCGATTTCGCGCGCCAGGTGGCGGTGGAACTGGTGGGCGCCGATAGGGTGGAGCTGCAGACCCGGGCACTGACCGGCAGCGAGGACTTCGCCTTCATGCTGGAGGAAGTGCCGGGCTCCTACCTGTTGGTGGGCAATGGCGATGGGTCAGCGGACGGCTTCAACAGCGGGCACGGCGCCTGCATGGTGCACAACCCGGGCTACGACTTCAACGACCACAGCCTGCCCGTGGGCGCGGCCTATTGGGTCCTGCTGACGCAGCGCTATCTGGCGGGCTGAAGCGGCGGCAAGGCGTCTGAGACCTGCGCCCGCGCCGCCGCGGGCAGGCCTCAGGCCATCTCGAACAGACGCTTGTGTTCGCGGATCGCGTAGCGGTCCGTCATGCCGGCGATGTAGTCGGCGATGGCGCGGGCCTGCTCATTGAACGCCGGCCGGCGGTAGTCGGGCGGCAGCAGGCGCGGATCGTCCAGGAAGGCGGCGAACAGCTCGCGCACAATGCGCCGCGCCTTGGTCGTCATGCGCAAGACGCGGTAGTGGCGGTACAGATTGTCGAACAGGAATTTCTTGAGCGCGTCGGCCTCGCTGCGGATCTCCGGCGAGAACGTCGCCAGGGGCGGCGCGCGGCGCACGTCGTCGGCAGTGGCGGGCGCGAACTCGCGGATGCGCGCCAGCGAAGTCCGCGTCAGGTCGACGATCAGCGTATTGATCATGCGGCGTATGGTTTCGGCCACGGCGCGTCGCGGGGCCAGCCCAGGATAGCTTTCCAGCACATGGGCGTGGTGGCGTTCGAAGATCGAGACTTCCTTCAACTGTTCCAGCGTGATCAGGCCCGAACGCAGGCCGTCGTCGATGTCGTGGTTGTTGTAGGCGACTTCATCCGCCAGATTGGCCAGCTGCGCTTCCAGCGAGGGCTGGGTGCGGTCCAGGAAGCGCTGGCCCACGTCACCCAGTTGGCGCGCATGCGCGGCCGAGCAGTGCTTGAGGATGCCTTCCCGCGTTTCGAAGCACAGGTTCAGGCCGTTGAAGTCCGCATAGCGTTCTTCCAGTTCGTCCACCACCCGCAGGCTTTGCAGGTTGTGTTCGAAGCCGCCCGCCTCGGGCGCCAGTTCCCGCATGCAGGCATTGAGCTCGTCCTGCCCGGCGTGGCCGAACGGCGTGTGGCCCAGGTCATGCGCCAGCGAGATGGCTTCGGTCAGGTCTTCGGACAGGCCCAGGCTGCGCGCCAGCGTGCGCGCGATCTGGGCCACTTCCAGGCTATGGGTCAGGCGGGTGCGGAACAGGTCGCCTTCATGGTTCACGAAGACCTGGGTCTTGTATTCCAGGCGCCGGAACGCGCCGGAATGGACGATGCGATCGCGATCGCGCTGAAACTCCGTCCGATTTTCCGGCGGCGGCTCGGCATAGGTCCGCCCGCGGGATTGAGACGGGTGGGATGCATAGGAAGCCAGTTCTTTCATCTGCAACACCGTCTCCAGCATGTCTATTGGGTGGTACGGGCCAGGACGGCGCGCACCGCGTCGTCGGGAGCCGGGCGCATCATGGCTTCGCCGATGCGGGTCATGAGCACGTAGCGGATCGAGCCGCCTTCCGTTTTCTTGTCCACCTGCATCAGGTCCAGCCAACGGTCGGCGCCCAGGTCCGGAGCCACGGCAGGACAGCCGATGGCGGTCACCAGCGCGCGCACGCGCTCCACGTCGGCGCGCTCAAAGCCGGCGACGTCGGCCGACAGCTCGGCAGCCTGCACCATGCCGCAACCCACCGCTTCGCCATGCAGCCAGGCGCCGTAGCCCAGGCCGGATTCGATGGCGTGGCCGAAGGTGTGCCCCAGGTTCAGGATGGCGCGCAGGCCGGATTCGCGCTCGTCCTTGCCCACCACCTGCGCCTTCAGCTCGCAGGAGCGGCGGATGGCATGGCTGACGGCTTCCGAATCCAGCGCGCGCAGCTTCTGCGCGTTTTCCTCGCACCAGGACCAGAAGGCCGGGTCCAGGATCAGGCCGTACTTGATCACTTCCGCCAGACCCGCGGACACCTCGCGCGCCGGCAGCGTGTTCAGCACGTCGGTATCGATCTCGACGGCGACCGGCTGGTAGAACGCGCCGATCATGTTCTTGCCCAGCGGATGGTTGACGGCGGTCTTGCCGCCCACCGACGAATCGACCTGCGACAGCAAAGTCGTGGGCACCTGCAAGAAGCGCACGCCGCGCATGTAGACCGCGGCCGCGAAGCCGGTCATGTCGCCGATGACGCCGCCGCCCAGCGCCACCAGCACGCAGCGGCGGTCCAGGCGGTTGCCCAGCAGGGCGTCGAAGATCAGGTTCAGCGACTGCCAGTCCTTGTAGGCCTCGCCGTCCGGCAATTCGATGCGCAGCACCCGCTTGCCGGTCCTGGCCAGCGCCGCCTCGGCGCGTTCGCCGTACAGGGCGGCGACGGTCGGGTTGGTCACCACGGCGATCGCGGTGGCGTCGGCCGGAATGCTCTGGTCCAGGGCGTCCAGGCGGCCCGGGCCGATGTTGATCGGGTAGCTTCCGCCCGGGGTGTCCACGTGTACTACGTTCATATGCGCTTCTCGAAGGCTTGCAATTGCGGCAGCAGCGCCTTGACCAGGGTGTGGATGGGCATGGCGCCCGTTTCCACCACCAGGTCGGCCACTTCCTTATAGAGGGGTTCCCGCAGGGTCATGAGGTCGCGCAGCGTGCCGCGCGGATCGGCGGTGGCCAGCAGGGGACGGTTGCGGTCGCGGCAGGTGCGGCGGAACAATTCGTCCACGCTGGCCCTCAAATAGACCACGATGCCGCGCTCGTGCAGGCGCTGGCGGTTTTCCGGCGCCAGGATGGCGCCGCCCCCGGTGGCGAGAATTATGTTGCGCCGTTGGGTACACTCTTCCAAGGCGGCTGATTCCCGGCGACGAAAACCGGCTTCGCCCTCGATTTCGAAGATTACCGGCACCCGCACGCCGCAACGCGCCTCGAGCTCATGATCCAAGTCCATAAACTCGCGCCCCAGCGCACGCGCCAGGCCACGCCCTATGGTCGTCTTGCCCGCGCCCATCATCCCGACCAGGAAGACCGGCAGGTCATGCGGCAACGTAGCGGCCCTGCCTGTGCACTCAGCGGCGCAAGGCAGGTTTTCAGGCGTCTCGCCAGAGGACGCCGGGTCCGGGTCGGCCTCCGGACATGAGATAGCGGAAAAGTTCATGACGGCATTATCACATCAGCCGCCAGTTGCCCGCCTACCACACTGAACGATTTTGTTACAGAAACCGGTGCCCCGTGCCAAGACGGACCCGGAGATACCCGTAAAATCGCCGCGATGAGCAAGCCCCAGAATTCCTCCAAGAAAGACAAGCCCGCCAAGAGCGGTTCCCCGATACTGCGATTCTTCGTCAAAACCGGCATCTTCTTTGCCGGCCTGTTCCTGTGCGGCGTACTGCTGGCCGGAATGGCGTTGGCGCTGGCCTGGCCCAACCTGCCGGACCTGAACGCCATGACGGACTACCGTCCTCGGGTGCCGCTGCGCGTCTATACGGCGGACCGCGTCCTGATCGGCGAATTCGGCGAAGAGCGCCGCAACGTGCTGCGCTTCAACGAAATCCCGGACGTCATGAAGTCCGCCGTGCTGGCGGCCGAAGACGACCGCTTCTATCAGCACGGCGGGATCGACTGGATGGGCGTGGCGCGGGCCGGCCTGACCAACCTGATCAGCATGTCGAAGTCGCAGGGCGCCAGTACCATCACCATGCAGGTGGCGCGCAACTTCTACCTGTCGTCGGAGAAGACCTATTCGCGCAAGTTCTATGAACTGCTGCTGACCTTCAAGATCGAATCGGAGCTCACCAAGGACCAGATCCTCGAGCTCTACATGAACCAGATCTACCTGGGCCATCGCGCCTACGGTTTCGCGGCCGCCTCGCGCACCTATTTCGGCAAGCCCCTGTCCGAAGTCACGCCCGCGGAAGCCGCCATGCTCGCCGGCATCCCCAAGGCGCCGTCGCGCTTCAACCCGATCGCCAACCGCCCGCGCGCCGAACTGCGCCAGCGCTACGTGCTGGGCCGCATGCATTCGCTGGGCTACCTGACCGAACCGGAATATCAACAGGCGATGGCCCAGCCCATCGTCATGAAGTCCGCGGAAGGCACGCCGGCCGGCGGCTATTCCATCCATGGCGAGTACGTGGCGGAACTGGCGCGCCAGCTGCTGTTCAACGTGTACCAGGACAACGTCTATTCGCGCGGCATCAATATCTACACCACGGTGCAGTCCAAGGACCAGGAAGCGGCCTACCGCTCCGTGCGCGAAGGCGTGCTCGAATACACGCGCCGCGCGCCCTACCCCGGCCCCGAAGAGCAGCTGGACCTGCCCCCGGGCACCGAGAACAACCCGCAGGCGCTTGATGAGTTCCTGGACGGCGTGTTCGACAAGTTCAGCGACAGCGGCGACCTGCTGACGGCGCTGGTGCTGTCGGCCAGCCCCACCGAAGTGAAGCTGGCGCGCAGCTCGCGCGAGATCATCACCGTCACCGACAAAAAGGTGCTGGGCGTGGTGGCGCGCGCGCTGAACGACAAGGCCAAGCCCGAGCAGCGCATCAAGCGCGGTTCCGTGGTCTACATCCGCAAGTTCGGCGACAACTGGGAAATCATCAACCTGCCCTCGGTACAGGCGGCCTTCGTGGCGCTGTCGCCGCAGGACGGCGCAATCCGCGCCATGGTCGGCGGCTTCGACTTCTACCGCGGCAATTTCAACCGCGTGACGCAGGCCTGGCGCCAGCCGGGCTCGAACATCAAGCCCTTCATCTACGCCGCTTCGCTGGAGCGCGGCCTGACCCCGGGCACGCAGATCTCGGACCAGCCCTTCGAGCTGACGGCCGCCCAGACCGGTTCCAAGGCCTGGAACCCGAAGAACTACGGCAACCAGTACGAACCCATGCTGACCCTGCGCCAGGGTTTGTACAAATCCAAGAACATGGTGTCGATCCGTATCCTGCAGGCCATCGGCCCGCAGTACGCGCAGGACTACCTGACCCGCTTCGGCTTCGACAAGGCCCGCCAGCCCGCCGTGCTGCCACTGGCGCTGGGCGCGGGCTCGGTGACGCCCCTGCAGCTGGCCGGCGCCTTCTCGGTGTTCGCCAACGGCGGCTACCGCGTCACGCCCTACCTGATCGACCGCGTCACCGACAGCAACGGCAAGGTCATCATGCAGTCCAAGCCGGTCGTGGCCGGCGACGCCGCGGCCCGCGCTATCGATCCGCGCACTGCCTGGATCATGGACGACATCCTGCGCGGCGTGGCCACCTACGGCACCGCAGCGCGCGCCCGCGTACTGCTCAAGCGCAACGACATTGCCGGCAAGACCGGCACCACCAACGAATCCGTGGATGCCTGGTTCTCCGGCTACACCCCCTCGCTGGTCGCCACCGCGTGGCTGGGCTTTGATCAGCCCAAGTCGCTGGGCTCGCGCGAAACCGGCGGCGGCGTCGCCATGCCGATCTGGGTCGATTACATGCAGACGGTCCTCAAGGGCGTGCCCGAAGAGAAGCCGCGCCCCCGTCCCGACGGCCTCATCGTGGAAAACGGCGAGTTCTATTTCTCCGAATTCCCGCCCGGACAGGCGGTCGCGCGCCTGGGCCTGCCCGAGGCCGACACGCTAGGTGAATTCCTCAACGGCCTGAACGGCAGCACCAGCGAGGAAACCCGGATCAAGGTGGCGCCGGGCGTGGGCACGCAAAGCAATACGCCCTGGTCCCAGAAGATCCCGTTCTGACGCGCAAATAGCAAGGCCGGCCCGATGGGCCGGCCTTTTTTTCGCCTGAGCCTGGCTTTTTTACAGGCGTATCGTCACGGGCACGCCAGCGGCTGCGGAACAGATCTGCGACAAGGCATCCGGCAACTGCGGGCCGCCTCGGGTATCGTTCCAGTGCTGGCCATCGTAGCGGTAATGGAAGCCGCCGCTGCGCGCGGCGACCCATAGCTCCTGCATGGCAGCCTGGCTGTTCACCACCACGTGGGTGTTGTCTTCGAAGACCATCGTCAGCACATTGCCGCTGCGGCTGGTTTCGACATCGACATCGAGCGAAGCCGCCCAGTCATCGGCCTGGCTTTCGATGCTGTTCAGCACCTGGTCGATCAACGCAAGAAATTCGGTTTCGGTCATAATCGAGCCTGCAAGATTTAGGAGTTCCCAGTGTTCCACTTGGCATTTCGCCGCATGGTCCTTCGCATTGTAGCCACGCTGCTGGCGACCGGCATGGTCGCGGCCTGCGGGTACAAGGGCCCCTTGTACATGCCGACGCCGGACGGCAAGCCGCCCTCGCGTACGCAACAGCAACCGCCGCCGACGGTCATCCCGCCGGCCCCGTCGCTGCCATGACTTCCCGATTCCCCGCGCAGCCTGAACTGGCCGGTCATCCGTACTTCCAGTTCCGCAACAATGTGCTGTACGCCGAGGACGTGCCGCTGGATCACCTGGCCGAAAAGCTGGGCACGCCGCTGTATGTGTACTCGCGCGCCGCGCTCAAGGCCGCCTGGGAATCCTACCGCAACGCCGTCGGCCAGCACCCCGTGCTGGTCTGCTACGGCATGAAGGCCAATTCCAACCTGGCCGTCCTGAAGGAATTCGCGCGTCTGGGCGCGGGCTTCGACATCGTTTCCGGCGGCGAGCTCAAGCGCGCCCTGGCGGCGGGCGCGGACCCGTCCAGGATCGTGTTTTCGGGCGTGGGCAAGCAGGCCTGGGAGATGCGCGCTGCGCTCGCGGCCCAGGTCAAATGCTTCAACGTCGAATCCGAAGCCGAATTGCGCCGGCTGTCGGAAGTCGCGCATGGCATGGGCCTGCGCGCGCCCGTCTCGCTGCGGGTCAACCCGGACGTGGACGCGCAGACGCATCCGTACATTTCCACCGGCCTGAAGGAAAACAAGTTCGGCATCGCCATCGAGTCGGCGCTGGACGTCTACCGCAGCGCGCAATCGCTACCGGGCCTGGACATCGTGGGCGTGGACTGCCACATCGGATCGCAGCTCACCGACATCAGCCCCTATTTCGACGCGCTGGAAAAGCTGCTGGACCTGATCGAAAAGCTGGATCAGGCCGGCATCCGGATCGCCCATCTGGACCTGGGCGGCGGCCTGGGCATCCGCTATACGGATGAGATCCCGCCCTCACCCCAGGCCTTGCTGGACCGCGTCTTCGAACGCCTGAACGCGCGCGGCTTCGGCCATCTTCAGCTGGTGCTGGAGCCCGGCCGCTCGCTGGTGGGCAATGCCGGCGTGCTGCTCACCCGGGTCCAGTATCTGAAGCATTCAGAAGCGCGCAACTTCGCCATCGTCGACGCCGCCATGAACGATCTGCTGCGCCCCGCGCTGTACGAGGCCTTCCATGGCGTGCGCCCCGTGCATCCGCGTGCGGGCGACGCAACCCTCTACGACATCGTCGGTCCGGTCTGCGAAAGCGCCGACTGGCTGGCCAGGCAGCGCAAACTGACCATCGAGCAAGGCGACCTGCTGGCGGTGGAGTCCGCGGGCGCCTACAGCATGGCCATGGCCAGCAACTACAACGCGCGGCCCCGCGCGGCTGAAGCCATGGTCGACGGCGACAAGTACTACGTGGTGCGCCAGCGCGAAACGCTGGACGACCTGCTGCGGGGCGAATCCACCCTGCCCTGACGGGCTTCCGCCATCTGCGGCGCGATCCGCGCGCCGCATGCGGGCGCGAACCCACGTCTTTCACTTGAACTCATGCGTGATGGAAGCCGGCCGGCCCGGAGCCACCGTCAAAGTCATGCGGTGATCCCCCGCCGACGCGTTGCGCACCGTCACCTGGTAGCGGCCGGGCGGCAGGGCCAGTTCGCGCAGCGGCGGGCTCACGCCGCGCGAGCGGCCGTTGACCAGCACCTCTCCCCAGGGACGCACGGCCACCTGCACCGTGACGGGCGCGGCCTGGGGCAGCGGGGTCGCAGGCGCGGCCGGCTCTGAAGCCGGGGGGGCTGCCGCGGCTTCAGGCTCAGGGGCGCTTTCCGGTTTTAAGCTGGTGGCCGGCGCCACGGATCCGGCAGCGGCAGTCTGCGGCGCCAAGGCGGTTCCGGTTGTGGCAGTCTGCGGCGCCGAGGCGGGTCCGGTCGCGGCGGAAGAATCCGGCAGGGTCTGTGGCGTCGGCGCAGGCGCTGTTGCGACGGTTGCGGGCTGCGGCGGCTGCGCCGACCGCAACCACGCATACCC
>NZ_JCBAMT010000071.1:0-35971 GCF_059760445.1 Achromobacter sp. D7-1
GGAATCACGCCCGCGGCCTTTTTCATGTGCTCGCGCAGTGAATCAGATCGCCGCAGTGCGGCGCTCCAGCCAGGCCAGCGCCTCGCCTTCGACCAGCGGCGACAGGCGCTCGAACACCGTCTTGTGATAGTCGTTGAGCCAGGCGATTTCGTCGGCGCGCAGCAGCGACGGTTCGATGCAACGCGTGTCGATCGGGCACAGCGTCAGCGTTTCAAAGCACAGGAATTCGCCGAGTTCGGAAGTCAGCCAGCTGCGGTTGGCGACCAGGTTCTCGATGCGCACGCCCCAGCGGCCGGGCCGGTAGATGCCCGGCTCGTTGGAGGTGATCATGCCCGGCTCCATCGCGGTGTGCGGGCCGGGCATTGCGCGGTAGGAAATGACCTGCGGGCCTTCGTGCACGTTCAGGAAGTAGCCCACGCCATGGCCCGTGCCGTGGCCGTATTCCGCGCCGCCTTCCCAGATGGGAGCGCGCGCGATGGCGTCCAGCATGGGCGAAGGCGTGCCACGCGGGAACGAGGCGCGCGACAGCGCGATCATGCCCTTGAGCACCAGCGTGAAGTCCACCTTCTGGTCGGCGCTGGGCGTGCCCACCGCGACCACGCGGGTGATGTCGGTGGTGCCGCCCAGGTACTGGCCGCCCGAGTCGATCAGCAACAGGCCATCGCCTTCGATGGTGGCGTGCGATTCGGGCGTGGCGCGGTAGTGCGGCATCGCGCCGTTGGCGTTGAAGCCGGCAATGGTGGCGAAGCTGGGGCAGACGTAGGCGGGCCGGCGCGCGCGGGCGGCGGTGATCTGCTCGTCGATGGTCAGTTCGGTGATGGTTGCATTGCCCAGCGCACCTTCGAACCAGGCGAAGAATTCACAGAGCGCGGCGCCGTCCTGCGCCATGGCCTGGCGCACATTCGCCAATTCGGCGTCGGTCTTGCGCGACTTCAGCAAGGTGGACGGGTTGATGGCCTCGATGCGCGGCACGGCTGGATCCATGGCGTGGAATACGCCGCAGGTCACACGGGCCGGATCGATCAGCAGCTTCTGGTCCAGTTCCAGCGAGGCCAGCGCGTCGGCGGCCTGGGCATAACCGGCTACTTCCACGCCGTCGGCCGCCAGGACGGCACGCAGCGCGCCGTCGATCTTGCCGTCGGCCACAAACAGCGTGGCGTGGTCCAGGCCGATCAGCGCGTGGCCGACGAACACCGGGTTGTAGTCCACGTCGGCGCCGCGCAGGTTGAAGAGCCAGGCGATGTCGTCCAGGGTGCTGATGAAGTGCACGTCGGCGCCATGCGCGCGCATGGCCTCGCGCACCTGCGCCAGCTTGTCGGCGCGGGTCACGCAGGCCTCGGGGGCCACGTGTTCATAGATGGCGGCGCCAGGCAGGCCGGCGCGGTCCGTCCAGACTTCATCCAGCAGGTCCTCGCGAATTTCCAGGATGGCGCCGGCGGCGGCCGCTGCGGCCGACAGGGCGCGGAATGCGCCCAGGCCCAACACCTGCCCGTCCACCCCGATGACCTCGCCCGCCTTGGTATTGGCGGCCAGCCAGTCCACGTGGCCTGGCGTGGTCGCCAGCGCGATCTTCATCAGCTGCACGCCGGTGCCGGCCAATTGCGCCTCGGCCTGCACCCAGTAGCGGCTGTCCACCCACAGGCCGGCGAAATCGGCCGTGACCACCAGCGTGCCGACCGACCCCGTGAAGCCGGACAGCCAGCGCCGCCCCTGCCAGCGCGCGGGCAGATACTCGGACAAGTGCGGGTCCGAGGACGGAACGACATAGGCGGACAGGCCGCGGCGGCGCATGGCCTGCCGCAATTGGGCGATACGGGCGTCGGTGCTAGACATGGGGGATGGGATCCTTAGCGCAACATGAAAGACATGGCGGCCAGGCTGTTCAGCGTGCGGACGGCGGACTGCATGCTATCCGTGGTGAATCGCAAGGTCACGCCGTCCACGCGTTCCAGCGTGGGCCACATGCAGAACAGGTCGGCCAATGCCGAGCTCTGCGTCTGCAACCGGCATTCTATAGGGGCGGGAATGCGGAAAGGAACTGCGACGCCCTTCTTCAGATTACGCACGGCGGTTTCAGCGGCAGCCGCGATCGCGCGGCGCGAGGCCGCCGGCGACAGGGTCACGCCGCTGCCCTGCCCGTGCGCCACTTTGGTCTGCACCCATTCGGCGCCCGGGAAGGTGTCGCGGGTTTCAGCGATGAAGGCGTCGTCCCCAGTCCCCAGAATGACGGGCACGCCCATCTCGCCCGCCAGCGCACCATAGAGGCCGGCCTCGCCCAGCTCCATGCCGTTGATAAGCACGCGGGCAAACGCGAAGCTGTTGATGGTGTGGGCCAGGATGCCGCGGCCTTGCGAGCGCGAGTGGTAGCCGATCATGAAGACGGCGTCGCAGCCCTCTTCCAGGCCGCCCATCATGCCAAGGTAGCGCGGCTTGCCCAGCACCAGGCGGGCGCGCTCGTCCAGGCCGTCCGGCAACAGATTGCGAAAGCCGCCGTGCGAATCGTTGACCAGAATTTCTTCGGCGCCGCCGGCAATCGCGCCCTGCACGGCCGCATTGGCCTCGGCGGTCATCCAGGCGCGGGCGCGCTCGTATTCGCCGTTGCCGGCGCGCACTTGTTCGGAATGGAAGACGCCGGCGACGCCTTCGATATCGGTGGAAATCAGGATCTTCATGGAATCAGCCTCGGAGAATTTCAGAGTTCAGTGTCGGACAGCCACTGGCGCCACTGCGGCGCCGCGTCGCGGATCGCGGCGCGGTGGTTGCCGTCGCGCCCCGTCACGCCCTCGGCATGCCAGAGCGCGGAAATGATGGCCTGCTCGCAAGCCTCGGCAGCGGCTTCGAACAGGGGATCGATACGGGCTTCATGCAGCATCGCCACCGCCGGCATGGGCTGCTCGGGCAGTTGCGGCACCGTGTAGGCGGTGGAAAACGCCAGCGCGATATCCCCGCTGCCATGGCCGTAGACCGAGCCGGTGCGGGCCAGTCCCGCCCCCGCCCGCAGCGACAGGCGGCGCAACTGGCGCGCGTCCAGCGGCGCGTCGGTGGCCAGCAGCAGGATGATGGAACCCTTCTCCGGCACGATGGCGGCGTTCTCGCCAGCCTGCGCCAGGCCGTTGTCCAGCTGCTGCGCCAGCCGACGGCCGAAAGGCCGGCCCGCCACGGTCAGATTGGGCAGCCGGCCGAAGTTTGACAGCACCAGCGCCCCGACCGTGTAGCGCGGCCCCTCCACGATGGACGCGACGCGCGAGGCAGAACCGATGCCGCCCTTGAACGAAAAGCAGGACATGCCCCGGCCGGCGCCGACCGCGCCCTGCTCGAATGACTTGTCCGCGGCGGCCAGCGCGTCAGCGTAGTGCGATTCCTGCACCGCCAGCGCCTGGATGTCGTTCAGATAGCCATCGTTGCATTCGAAGACCAGCGGATTGACGGTAGCCATGCCGCGGCCGATGCCGGGGTTGGCCGCGACCGCCGCGCGGATCTGCGCATTGGCCACCGTTCCCACGCCAAAGGTGTTGGTCAGCGCGATAGGCGTTTCCAGCACGCCCAGCTCCTGCACCTGGACCAGGCCGGTGCTCTTGCCGAAGCCGTTCAGCACGGTGGCGGCGGCCGGCACCTTGTCCAGATAGGGGTCGCCGCCATGCGGACGCACCACGGTCACGCCGGTTTGCAGCGGGCCGTCGGCCAGCGTGCGATGGCCGACGGTGACCTCGGCCACGTCGCAGATCGAATCCAGCGGTCCCGAGGGCAGTACGCCGATGCGGGGAATGTCCAGCGCTTGTTTGTCCATGTTCGCTACGTGTCGCCACGCTCCAGAATGCAAAACGCCGCCGCCCTGTGTCCGCTGCGCGCACTTGGTAGCGCGTGTCGCGGACTGGGGCGGCGGCGGAAATAACCGCCCTCCATGCCGGCCCTCCGTAGAGGTCCGGCGGCAGGCTTACTTGCGGTCGATCTTGGGATCGAGCGCGTCGCGCAGGCCGTCGCCCAGCAGGTTGAACGCGAGCACCGTGAAGAAGATCGCCAGCGCCGGGAAGATCGCCACGTGCGGGGCGATCACCATGTCGGCGCGCGCTTCGTTCAGCATCGCGCCCCACTCCGGCGTGGGAGGCGATGCGCCCATGCCCAGGAACGACAGGCTGGCCGCGGTGATGATGGAGGTGCCGATGCGCATCGTGCCATAGACCACGATGGGCGAGATCGTGCCGGGCAGGATGTGGCGCATGATGATGGTCCAGTCGGACGCGCCCACGCTCTTGACGGCCTCGACGTAGGTCATCTGCTTGATCGACAAGGTATTGCCGCGCACCAGGCGGGCAAACGCCGGCACGCTGAACACCGCCACGGCCACGATCACGTTGATCATGCTGGAACCGAGGATGGCGACCACGCCGATGGCCAGCAGCATGCCGGGGAAGGCCAGCAGCACGTCGGAGATGCGCATCGTGATGCGTTCCCACCAGCCTTCGTAGTAGCCCGCCATCAGGCCCATGAAGGTGCCGACGATGGCGCCCATGGCGACCGACAGGAAACCGGCAGCCAGCGAGATGCGCGCGCCCATGATGATGCGGCTGAAGATGTCGCGGCCCAGCGAATCCACGCCCAGCCAGTGCGTGGAGGAAGGTCCGGCGTTCAGCGCGTCGTAGTCAAAGAAGTTCTCCGCATCGAACGGCACGATCCACGGCGCGAAGATCGCGACGACGACCAGCAGCAGGACGAAGATGCCCGCGCCGACGGCGAGCTTCTGCTTCTTGAATTTGCGCCAGAACTCGGTGGCGGGCGTGCGCACGTCGCTCTTGGGAGCGGCGGCGATGGTCGTGGCGGGTGTCGTATTGCTCATGGCCGCCTCACTTGTAACGGATGCTGGGATTGATGACGCCATAGAGCACGTCGACAATCAGGTTGATCAGGATGAATTCCAGCGAGAACAGCAGCACCAGGCCCTGGATCACCGGATAGTCGCGCTGGGTCACGGCGTCCACCAGCAGGCGGCCGAGGCCGGGCCAGTTGAACACGGTCTCCACCACGATCGAGCCGCCCAGCAGAAAGCCGAACTGCAGGCCCATCATGGTGACCACGGGAATCAGCGCATTGCGCAGCGCGTGCTTGATCACGACGCGGCGCTCGGTCAGGCCCTTGGCGCGGGCGGTCCGCACGAAGTCTTCCTGGATGACTTCCACGAAGGAAGCCCGGGTGAAGCGCGCCATCACGGCCGCCACTGCGGCGCCCAGGGTGATGGACGGAAGAATGTAGTGTTGCCAGGTCGAGGCGCCCACGGTCGGCAGCCAGCCCAGATTCACGGAGAACACCTGCATCAGCATCATGCCCAGCGCGAACGCGGGGAACGAGATGCCGGACACCGCCAGCGTCATGCCAAGACGGTCGGGCCAGCGATTGCGCCATACCGCCGACACGATGCCGATGATCATGCCGAAGGTCACTGACCACACCATGCTGGCGAGCGTCAGCCACAGCGTGGGCATGAAGCGGTCGGCGATTTCGGTAGAGACGGGGCGCTTGGTACGCAACGAGGTACCCAGGTCACCTTGCAGCATGTGGCTGAAGTAGCGCACGAACTGCTGCGGCAGGGGCAGATCCAGTCCCAGTTCCTTGCGCACGAGTTCGACGGTTTGCTGGTCGGCCTCCTGGCCCGCGGCCAGTCGCGCCGGGTCGCCCGGAAGCATGTGCACAAACAGGAACACGACCACGGCCACCAGCAGCAGCGTGGGGATCATGCCCAAAAGACGTTTGACGATGTAGGTCAGCATTGAAATTCCTGCAACATCGGCGGGGACACCGCGCCCCCGCCGTATGTGGCCTTACAGGGGCGCGCAGGCCCCGAGAGTTACCGCCAGATTTACTGCTTCAGATCGATGTCGCCGAACCAGAACGAGGTGTCCGGCTCAACATACACGCCCGACAGGTTCTTCGACTTCACGTACAGGTTGTTCTGGGTCACCAGGAAGGCCCAGGGGGCGTCCTTCCAGATGGTTTCCTGAACGTTCTTGTAGATTTCGGTCTTCTTGGCGCGGTCGGTCGTGGCCAGGGCTTGCTGGATGCCGTCGTCCACCGACTTGTTCGAGTAGTACGACACGTTGTTGAGCACCGGCGGGAAAGCGGCGGTGGTCAGCAGCGGACGCAGGCCCCAGTCGGCTTCGCCGGTCGAGGACGACCAGCCGGCGTAGTACATGCGGACCTTGGCGTCTTCAGGCTTCTGCACCTGTTGCACGCGCTGCACGCGCTGGCCGGACTCCAGCACTTCGACCGACACCTTGATGCCGACTTGTGCCAGTTGCTGCTGCAGGAACTGGACCACCTTCACCGAGGTGCCGTCGTTATAGGCGGACCACAGCTGGCTTTCGAAGCCGTTGGGGTAGCCGGCTTCGGCCAGCAGGGCCTTGGCCTTCTTGATGTCGTAGGGCCACGGACCGGTCTTGTGGGCGAAGTCCACGCCCGTCGGCACGACGCCGTCCACAATGGTGGCGTAGCCCGAGAAAGCGACCTTGGCCAGGGCTTCCTTGTTGATGGCGTAGTTGATGGCTTCACGCACCTTGACGTTGTCGAACGGCTTTTGCTGCGTGTTCATCGACAGGTAGCGCGCCATGATCGAGTTCTGGTGGTCGACCACGTCCAGCTTGTCGTTCTTCTTCAGCACGGCGGCCTGCTCGAACGGCACCGGGAAGGCGAACTGCGCCTCGCCCGTCTGCACCACGGCGGCGCGGGTGTTGTTGTCGGTCACGGTGCGGAAGGTCAGCGTGTCGACCTTGGGGTAGCCCTTCTTCCAGTAGCCGTCGAACTTCTTGACCTTCAGGTATTCAGCCGGCTTCCATTCGACGAATTCGAAGGGACCGGTGCCCACGGGGTGGAAACCGATTTCCTTGCCGTACTTGGCCAGCGCGGCGGGCGAGATCATCATGGCGGCCGGGTGGGCCAGCGCGTTGATGAAGGCCGAGAACGGCTTCTTCAGCGTGATCTTGATGGTCATCGGGTCGACCACTTCGGTCTTTTCGATGACGCTGAACTGGATGTAGCGCGACAGGCGGTTGTCCGGATTGGCCGGACGGTCGAAGTTGATCTTGACGGCTTCGGCGTTGAAATCGGTGCCGTCGTGGAACTTCACGCCGGGACGCAGCTTGAAGGTGTAGACCAGGCCGTCTTCGCTGACGGTGTAGTCGGTGGCCAGCACCTTCTGGACCTTCAGGTCCTTGTCGAATTCGAACAGGCCTTCGTAGTAGGCCTTGCCGGCCGCCTGGTTCAGCGTGCTGTTGGTGTTGTACGGATCGAGCGTTTCCAGCGCGATGGAGACGGCGAACGTCACGTCCTTGGCGGCATGCGCCAGCGGCGACGCGATCACGCCGAAGGCCAGCGCGGCGGCGGCCATCAGTTTGGTGGGGCGCAGAACTTTCATCATTGCAACTCCTGGTTCCGTAAGGAATTAGGGGGTTTGGTGGAAGAAAAACAAGTACGTCAACTGACTCAATACGCTCCGCCGACCGGATGCCGGGCGACGAAGTGATCCGTTCCGACCTGCACCAGCGGCTGCACCACCGGCTCGTCATTGAGCTTGCGGATGGGGCTGGGGATTTCGTCGGACAACAGCGTGCGCTTCATGTGGCGGCGGGCCGGATCGGCGATCGGCACGGCGGACATCAGCTTCTTGGTGTAAGGGTGCTGCGGATTCTCGAAAATGGCGCGGCGCGGACCGATCTCCACGATCTGGCCCAGGTACATCACGGCCACGCGGTGGCTGACGCGCTCGACCACGGCCATGTCATGCGAAATGAACAGGAAGGAAATGCCCATGTCGCGCTGCAGGTCGATCAGCAGGTTCACGATCTGGGCCTGGATCGACACATCCAGCGCCGACACCGATTCGTCCGCGATCACGACCTTGGGGTTCAGGGCCAGGGCGCGCGCGATGCAGATGCGCTGGCGCTGGCCACCGGAGAATTCGTGCGGATAGCGCTGCGCCATTTCCGCCGGCAGGCCCACGCGCTCCAACAGTTCTGCCACGCGGCGTTCGGCGTCGCGGCCACGGGCCACGCCGTGCACCAGCAGCGGTTCCATGATGGAGAAGCCGACCGTCACGCGCGGGTCCAGCGAGGCGAACGGGTCCTGGAACACGAACTGGATGTCGCGGCGCAGGGACTGCAGCTCGGTGTTCTTCAGGCGCACGATGTCGCGGCCGCCGAAGCGGATCTCTCCGCCCTGGCTGTCGACCAGACGCAGCAGCGAACGGCCGGTGGTGGACTTGCCGCAACCGGATTCGCCCACCAGCGACAGCGTCTCGCCGGGGTACAGGTCGAAGCTGACCTGCTCCACGGCGTGCACGCGGCGCTGCACGCGGCTCATTATGCCGCCGCGCAGGTCGAAGCGGGTGACCAGCTTGCGCACGCTCAGGATGGGCTCGCGCTTGGCGTCCGGCGCGGGCTGCGCGCTGACGGGAGCGGCTTCGGGCTGGGCCTGGCCTTCGGCCTGCAGCAGCGGAAAGCGTGCCGGCAGGTCGGTGCCCTGCATGGCGCCCAGCTTCGGCACGGCCGACAGCAGCGCCTTGGTGTAGCGGTGCTGCGGCGAAGCGAACACCTGCTCGGACGGGCCTTCCTCGACCTTGTCGCCGCGGTACATGACCAGCACGCGGTCGGCCACTTCGGCGACCACGCCCATGTCGTGGGTGATGAACACCACGCCCATGTGCATTTCTTCCTGCAGCTGGCGGATCAGTTGCAGGATCTGCGCCTGGATGGTGACGTCCAGTGCGGTGGTGGGTTCGTCGGCGATCAGCAGCGCGGGCTTGCAGGCCAGCGCCATGGCGATCATCACGCGCTGGCGCATGCCGCCCGACAACTGGTGCGGGTAGCGGTCCAGCACCGACTTGGCTTCCGGAATGCGCACCTGCTCCAGCATGCGCAGCGCCTCGGCGCGAGCGGCCGCGGCGTCCTTGCCCTGGTGCTGACGGATCGATTCGGCGATCTGGTCGCCGGCGGTGAAGACCGGATTCAAGGAGGTCATCGGCTCCTGGAAGATCATGGCCATGTCCGCGCCGCGCACATTGCGCATGACGCGTTGGCTCGATCCGGCCAGGTCGATCACGGAGCCGTTGCGCCGCCGCAGGGCCATGTTGCCCTGGGCGATGCGCCCGCCGCCATGTTCCACCAGACGCATGAGCGCCAGGGACGTCACCGATTTGCCCGAACCCGATTCGCCCACGATGGCCAGGGTCTCGCCCCGGTCCACATGGAACGACAGATTGCGCACGGCTTCGACCGTGCGCTCCGATCCCACGAAGCGCACCGTCAGGTCGTCGACCTGGACCACGCGGTTTTCCGGCAGCGCCAGGCTGTTTGCGCGATCAACCATCTCTTTTGATTCCCCAAATACTGAAAAAACGAACCCGCCGCCGCTTATCGGTAGATAGCGGTGACCGGCTTCTCGCCGACACGGGCGTAACCCCGATACATGCCTTCCGTATTGAACGGCAAGGCCACATTGCCCTGGGCGTCAACGGCTACCAGGCCCCCCTTGCCGTCGATGGTGGGCAGCTTTTCATGCACGACGCGGTCCGCAGCCGCTTCCAGCGACGCGCCGCAATATTCCATCTGGGCCGCCACGTCATAGGCGGCAACCATGCGGATGAACATTTCGCCGGTGCCCGTGGTGGACACCGCGCAGGTCTTGTTGCTGGCATAGGTGCCGGCGCCGATCAGCGGCGCATCGCCCACGCGGCCGACCTGCTTGTTGGTGATGCCGCCGGTCGAGGTGGCCGCGGCCAGGTTGCCCTGCGCATCCACCGCCACCGCGCCCACCGTGCCGAACTTCTTGTCCGCATCCAGCGGATCGGCCGGCGCCGGCTGGCCGCGTGCGACCAGCGCTTGGCCGTCGTGGTCCAGCACCGCCGCTTCCGGCGTTTCGCGCTGCACGCGCAGCAGCTGCTCACGACGGGCTTCGGTGGAGAAGTAGGAAGGATCGACCAGTTCCACGCCCTCTTCCTTGGCAAAGGCTTCGGCGCCCTCGCCCACGAAGAACACGTGCTTGCTGTTTTCCATGACCTTGCGCGCGGCGAAGATCGGATTGCGCACGCGGTGCACGCCGGCGATCGCGCCCGAGCGCAAGGTGGCGCCGTCCATGATGGCGGCGTCCAGCTCGTGGGTGGCGGCGCTGGTGAACACGGCGCCATGGCCGGCGTTGAACAGCGGACAGTCTTCCAGCAGGCGCACGGCTTCGGTCACGGCGTCCAGGGCGCTGCCGCCCCGGGCCAGCACGGCCTGGCCGGCGGTCAGGATGGATTCCAGCGCGCTCAGGTACTCCTGTTCTTTCTCGGGCGACATGGCCGCGCGGGACATCGCGCCGGCGCCACCGTGAATCGCGATCACGGGTTGATTCATCGTTTACCTACTCCATGGATGAGCCACGGCATCACGGACTGGGTCACCCCAGCGGCGGCCGCGACGGAATTCTTGGCCCGATAGGCCACCGCCGAGGACAGGGCTTCGATCAGCCCCAGCGCGGCGGTTTCGGAATTGGGAATCAGCTGGCGCGCGGAATACGCGTACAGCACCACGGAAGCCGTGGGCGCCAGCGGCGACGTGGGCTTGTCGGTCAGCACCAGCACCGGCACGCCGGCCTGCTTGGCCGCGCCGGCCAAGGTCACCGTGTCGGCCAGATAGCGCGGAAAGCCAATGGCGATCACCAGGTCCTTGGCCGTCATGCGCGCCATCTGGCGCGCCGCGTGCGACACGCCGCCGGGACCGGCCAGCGATTCGACGGAATGCAGGTGCATGCACAGGCCGCGCTGCAAGAGGCCGGCCAGGAAACCGCTGGCGCCGAAACCGATGATGAACACGCGGTCAGCGGCCAGGATGGCTTCTACCGCCTGCTCGCAGGCGGCGGCGTCCAGCGACTGCAGATTGCGCTGGGCGTTGCGGATGTCTTCTTCCAGCGTGGCGGCGAAGATCTGCACGGCGCTGGCGGAATGCGCCAGCTCGGTGCGCAGCTTTTCAACGGGTTCCAGCGCCGCCTCGAAGCCACGCGCCAGTTCGGCGCGGAATTGCGGATAGCCCGGCAGGTCCAGGGCGCGCGCGAAGCGGTTGGCCGTGGCCACCGACACCCCCACCGCCGCCGCGAACTCGTCGATGGTCATGGTGGCGGCGCGGAACTGGTGCGCCAGCACGTACTCGGCCATCTTGTGCTGAGTACGGCTCAGCGCGGGCTGGGCCCGGGCGATCCGGTCAGCAATCGTGAGTGCGGCCTTGTTCATCGAGTGGGGAGGTGTAGCTGGGGTTTATGTAAATCTGTTTACAAGCAAATTTTAGATAAGAAAATAGATTTTCATACTAAGGGTATACCCGTGAATATATGTAACAGTGCTTCAAAAGAAACGGGGCCGGTTTGAGTTACGCTAAGCGCGCTCCCCTTTCCCAGCCTCACCGGATTGACGCAATGCCCGATTGGATCTGCAAAGCCCACCAGGACCTGACCGTGACCGAGATCTACGCGATCCTGCGGCTGCGCACGGAAGTCTTTGTCATTGAACAGAATTGCATCTTCCAGGACATGGACGGCAAGGATCTGGTCGGCCAGACGTCCCACCTGATGGCCTGGCAGGACGGCAAGCTCGCGGCCTACTGCCGCATCCTGGACCCTGCGCTGAAGGATGGCCAGATCGAGATCGGACGCGTCATCACCGCGCCCTGGACTCGCGGCCAGGGCCTGGGCCACGAACTGATCCGCCACGCGATGCAGGAAGTGCGCCAGCGCTGGCCCGGCCGCGCCATGTATCTGGGCGCCCAGGCCCGTTTGCGCAATTACTACGGCGGCCACGGCTTTGTGCAGGTCACCGAGGAATACATGGAAGACGGCATCCCGCACGTGGGAATGCGGTTAGCTGAAACGGCATAAAAAAACGCCCCTTGCGGGGCGTTTTCATGGATGTGGCGCTTGGCGGATTACTTGACCGCCGACACGTCCAGCTTGGCTTGCGTCTTGGACTTGATCTCGTCCACCGTCACGCCCGGCGCCGTTTCCAGCAGCTTGAGGCCGTTTTCGGTGACTTCCATCACGCCCAGGTCGGTGATGATCAGGTCGACCACGCCCACGCCCGTCAGCGGCAGGTTGCATTCCGCCAGCAGCTTGACGTCTTCGGTGCCGTCCTTTTTCTTGGCCACGTGCTCCATCAGGACCACGACGCGGCCCACGCCCGCCACCAGGTCCATGGCGCCGCCCATGCCCTTGACCATCTTGCCCGGAATCATCCAGTTGGCCAGGTCGCCTTTTTCGGACACCTGCATGGCGCCGAGGATGGCCAGGTTGATCTTGCCGCCACGGATCATCGCGAACGAATCCGCCGACGAGAAGATCGAGGAGCCGGGCAAGGTCGTGACCGTCTGCTTGCCTGCGTTGATGAGGTCCGCGTCGACTTCATCGTCGGTGGGGAACGGGCCGATGCCCAGCAGGCCGTTCTCGGATTGCAGCCACACTTCCATGCCCTTGGGCACGTGGTTGGCCACCAGGGTCGGCAAGCCGATGCCCAGGTTCACATAAAAGCCGTCTTGCAGCTCGCGCGCGGCGCGCGCCGCCATTTCATCGCGGGACCATGCCATGTCTGTTCTCCTTAGGCCGGGCGAGTGGTGCGTTGTTCGATGCGCTTTTCGGGCGTGGCGTTCAGCACGATCCGTTGCACATAGATGCCGGGCAGGTGGATCTGATCGGGATCCAGGCTGCCGGTATCAACGATTTCCTCGACTTCGACCACCGTGAACTTGCCCGCCATGGCGACGTTCGGATTGAAGTTGCGGGCGGTCTTGCGGAATACCAGGTTGCCGCTGCGGTCGGCGATGTGCGCCTTGACCAGCGACACGTCGGGCACCAGCGAACGCTCCATCACGTATTGCTGGCCGTCGAATTCGCGGATTTCCTTGCCGTCGGCCACGATGGTGCCCACGCCCGTGCGGGTGAAGAAGGCCGGAATGCCGGCGCCGCCGGCGCGCAGCTTCTCGGCCAGCGTGCCCTGCGGCGTGAACTCGAGCTCGAGTTCGCCGGACAGGAACTGGCGTTCGAATTCCTTGTTCTCGCCCACGTAGGACGCGATCATCTTGCGGACCTGACGCGTATTGAGCAGCTGGCCCAGGCCGAAGCCGTCGACGCCCGCGTTGTTGCTGATGCAAGTGAGGTCCTTGACGCCCGAATCGCGCAGCGCGGCGATCAGGGCCTCGGGAATGCCGCAAAGGCCGAAACCGCCCACGGCGATCATCTGACCGTCCTTGACGATGCCTGCCAGCGCCTCCTGGGCGCTTGCAAAAACCTTGTCCATCGCTCCAACTCCTAGTTAAGGTCTAACCGAAGAGGGCGCGGCTGCCGGCGCCGGTCCCAGCAGCACCGTCCGGTGCCCTGTGGCGGCTGGCGCCGAGGGTGGCGCGCCCATATTGCTTTTTTGATTTTGCGCTAGATTTTACCGGCATGCCCGGCCAAAGCACGCGCTATTTTGGCGGGGCCGTCCGAAGACGCTGCATCAAGCCGCGGGCTTGAACATGGCGCCCAGTTTGGACAGCACTTCTTGCGGCCACGGAGCGGACGCATTGACCGTATAGTCCATCCAGACTAGCACGTTGCGCGCGCGGGCATACGGACCGCCTTCGTCGCCTACCTTCTCCAGCAGCAATTCGAATTCTGCGCTGGAGCGGCCGATGCGCGTGAGTTTGTGGGTCACGAGCACGTTGGCGGGATAGGTCAGGGGCCGCAGGAAATCGCAGGACGCATGCGCCAGGATGAGCCCCTGATCGGAGGGCAGCGCAAAGCCCGCGCCATAGAGTATCTGTATCCGGGCCTCTTCCATGAGGCGGAAGTACATGGCGTTGTTCAGATGGTTCAGAGCGTCCGAATCGCCCCACCGCAGGGGCAGTTCGACTTGATGGATATCTCCCACGGCCAGTATCCGCGCTGAGGTTTTGTCCGCGTTCACCAATTACTCCCTATGGCTAAAAGAAATACGAAGGCATACATGGCCTCCGCCTGCAATACAATCGCCGATAATACTTCCAGCCAAATATGGAATACATACGGGGAGCTTTGCAATGTCTGAACGCGAGTCGATGGAATATGACGTGGTCGTGGTTGGCGGTGGACCCGCCGGCCTGGCCACTGCTATCCGTCTTAAGCAGCTAGCCGCTGAAAAGAATCAGGAAATCGGCGTCTGCGTACTTGAGAAGGGTGCGGAACTGGGTGCGCACATCCTGTCCGGCGCCGTCATGGACCCGCTGGCGTTGACCGAGCTCATCCCCGACTGGAAGGAAAAAGGCGCGCCGCTGAACGTGCCTGTGACGCATGACAAGTTCATGTTCCTGTCCGAAACCGGCGCGCGCACCACCCCCAACTGGCTGCTGCCGCCCTGTTTCCACAACGAAGGCAACTACATCGTCCGCCTGGGCGACGTCGTCAAGTGGATGGGTGAACAGGCCGAGGCGCTGGGCGTGGACATCTTCCCGGGTTTTGCCGCCGTGGAACTGCTGTACGACGAGAACGGCGCCGTCCGCGGCGTGGCCACCGGCGACATGGGCGTGGCCCGCGACGGCTCGCACACCGACCACTACCAGCCCGGCATGGAACTGCATGCCCGCTACACCGTGTTCGCCGAAGGCGCGCGCGGCCAGTTGGGCCGCCAGCTGATCGAACGCTACAAGCTGGACGACGGCCGCAATCCGCAGTCCTACGGCATCGGCATCAAGGAAATGTGGGAAGTCGATCCGGCCCAGTCCAAGCCGGGCCTGGTCATCCATACCGGCGGCTGGCCGCTGGACTCCGATACCTACGGCGGCTCGTTCCTCTACCACCTGGACAACAACCTGGTGGCCGTGGGCATGGTCGTGGGCCTGGACTACGCCAACCCCTGGCTGTCGCCGTTCGACGAATTCCAGCGCTACAAGACGCACCCCGCCATCCGCGGCACCTTCGAAGGCGGCAAGCGCATCGCCTACGGCGCGCGCGCCATCACCGCGGGCGGCCTGCTGGCGCTGCCCAAGCTGACCTTCCCGGGCGGCGTGCTGGTCGGCTGCGAGGCCGGCTTCCTCAACGCCTCCCGCATCAAGGGCAGCCACGCCGCCATCAAGTCCGGCAAGCTGGCCGCCGAAGCCGCGTTCGACGCGCTGGTCGCCGACCGCCGCCAGGACGAGCTGGCCGCCTATCCGGCCGCTTTCGAGGCATCCTGGCTGCATGCGGAGCTGAACAAGGCGCGCAATTTCAAGCAGTGGTTCAAGAAGGGCCGCACCGTCGCCACCTTGATGACCGGCGTCGAGCAACTGCTGCTCAAGGGCAAGATGCCCTGGAGCCTGCGCCACAACAAGCCTGACCATGCCTGTCTGCAACCCGCATCGCAATGCGCGCGCATCGACTACCCCAAGCCCGACGGCAAGCTCACTTTCGACAAGCTCAGCTCGGTGTTCATCTCGAACACCAACCATGACGAAAACGAGCCCATTCACCTGACGCTGAAGGATCCGTCGATACCGGTACAGGTCAACCTGGCCAAGTATGGCGGCCCGGAATCGCGCTACTGCCCGGCGGGCGTGTACGAGTTCGTCAAGGACGACCACGGCGAAGACCGCTTGCAGATCAACGCGCAGAACTGCGTGCACTGCAAGACCTGCGACATCAAGGACCCGACCCAGAACATCGTCTGGGTCGCGCCGCAAGGCGGTGAAGGCCCCGTCTACAGCGGCATGTAAAGCAGCCGGACGCCAGCGCCCGGCCACCGAAGGCGCCCCACAGGGCGCCTTTTTTTTCGACGAGCAGGACTATTCCATGACCGAACGCGTACTTCTCATCGGCTGCGGCGACCTGGGCCAGCGCGTGGCCCGGCGCTTTCTCGCGCGCGGCGACGACGTCTACGCGCTGCGCCGCAACCCGCCTGCCGGTGGCGCGGACGGCATACGCTGGCTGCAAGGCGACATTTCCCGCCCGGACGGACTGCCCGCCCTGCCCCGCGGCGTGACGCGGCTCATCCATCTGCCCGCGCCCGGCGCGCGCGAGGCCGCCGCGTACCGCGCGGTGTTCATCGACGGCCTGAAGCACGTGCTGGACGGGCTGGACACGACGCAGCTCAAGCGCGTCGTGTTCATCTCGTCCAGCGCGGTCTATGGCGAACATGAAGGCGGCTGGGTCGACGAAGACACGCCGCCCGCGCCGCTGGGCGTCAACGGGCGGGTGCTGCTCGAAGCCGAAACCGCACTGGCGACTTATGGCCTGCCGTCCACCGCCTTGCGACTGGCCGGGCTTTACGGCCCCGGACGCCTGCAATTGATCGAGCGCCTGCGCCAGGGCGCAGCGGGCGCGCCGACCCAGCCCGCACACTGGGCCAACCGGATCCACATCGATGACGCCGCCGCGGCCGTGGTGCACCTCGCGCTCCTGCCCGAAACGGCGCCGGTCTACGTAGGCTGCGACGATACGCCCCTGCCCCTGCATGAGCTATACGCCGACCTGGCCAGACTGATCGGCGCCCCTGCGCCGCGCGAGGCGCCCGCGCCTGCCAACGTCGGCAGCAAGAAGCTCAGCAATGCCCGGCTACGCGCCAGCGGCTTCACGCTGCAATGGCCGGACTCGCGGCTCGGCTATGCCGCGCTGCTGACCACCACCGGCGCTGGCGACCCCGAAGCCACGCAGGCATAGTTCGCCGCCCATCGAATCGTGGTCGTCCAGGCTGGACGATACTGGCGACCGGATCCACCACCGGCCAACGCCATGCATCCCGCCCATCCCCTGCAGGCAGTCACGCATCCTGCCCCCTATCCCTACTATGCCGCGCTGGCGCGCGAGCGGCCGCTGTATCGCGAAGCGGCGCTGGACTTGTGGGTAGCCAGCCATCCGGACACGATAGCGGCCATCATGCGGCACCCTGCCGCGCGCGTGCGTCCCGTGGCGGAGCCGGTGCCGAAAGGATTGGGAACCGGTCCGGCGGCCGACCTGTTCGGCCGCTTCGTGCGCATGAACGACAGCAGGATCCACCAGCAAGTGAAGACCTTGCTGAGCGCTTTCATCCGCGAGCAGGGCGCCCAGGCCTGTCCGCCAGCGTGGCCGGATCCGGGGCCGCTGAACGCCATGGCCGTCGACCGCTACCTGAGCGCCGCGCCGGTGCACGCGCAAGCCGCATTCCTGGGCTTGCCGCCGGACCTGTACGCCGATTGCGCGGCGGACATCGCGGCATTTCTGTCGGCGCTGCCCGCCACCGCCACGGCGGATCGCATCGAGGCGGGACACGCCGCCGCGATGCGCCTGCAAACCCGCCTCGAATCACATCTGCAGGCCCCTGATGCCGCCCCTGCCTTGCGCAGGCTGCGCGAAGACGGCGCGCGGGCGGGTATAGCCCCCGCGCTGCTGGCCGCCAATCTGGCTGGCTTGCTATTCCAGTCCTGCGAGGCGGGCGCAGGCCTGCTGGGCAACGCGATCATCCTGGCCGGGCGGCGCGGCCTGCCCGCGGATCCCACGGAAGATGCAGCGCTGGCCTTGATGGATGAAGTCGAACGCAGCGACCCGCCGCTGCACAACACGCGGCGGTTTCTCGCCGCCGACATCGACACTGGCGGCCAACACATCGCAGCGGGCCAGACCGTGCTGCTGGTGCTGGCCGCGGCGGCCACGGTACAGCCCGAGGCGCACTGGACTTTTGGCGCGCACGGGCATGCCTGCCCCGGCCGTCTGCCTGCCCGCCAGCATGCGGCGGGTGCGCTCAGCCACCTGCTGCGCGCAGGCCTCGACGCTGCCGCGCTCGCGGCCCGTTTCCGCTACCGGCCGCTGCCGAATGCACGCGTGCCCCAATTTGATTTTTCCGAGGAACCCGCACCATGATCGCAGTGATATTCGAAGTCGAACCCGCCCATGGCGACCCCAACCCCTATCTGCATATTGCCGCCGGCCTGATCGATGAACTGAAGGCCATGGACGGCTTCATCTCGGTAGAACGCTTCCAGAGCCTGACCGAGCCGGGCAAGCTCCTGTCGCTGTCCTTCTGGCGAGACGAAGAATCGGTCAAGCGCTGGCGCACGCTGGAGTCGCACCGCCGGGCCCAGGAAGCCGGACGCGGCGGCGTCTTCGCCAACTATCGCCTGCGCGTGGCGCAAGTGCTGCGCGACTACGGCATGAACCAGCGCGACGCGGCGCCCGCCGACAGCCGCGACCGCCACGGCTGAAGCCTGTACTTCAGGCCCCGGCTGCCGCCGCGGCCAGGGCCACCCGATGGGTGGCGCCGGATTCCAACACCGCCGTCATCGATGGCACGCCCTGGGCGGCCGATGGATCGAAGTAGTCGGCCTCGTCGCGTCCTTGCCCCGCGGGCAAGTCGCGCACCTCCACGCGAAAGCCTTCGGCCCGGCTGCCGCGCAGTTCCGGCACCGCTTGCAGCAAGCGGCGCGTGTAGGGATGCGTGGGCCGGTCGAATACTTCGTCGCGCGTGCCCTCTTCGACGATATGGCCGCGCAGCATTACCACCACGCGGTCGGCGATCTGCTCCACCACGCCCAGATCGTGCGAAATCAGCAGGCAGGCGAAGCCGTGGGAGCGCTGCAGCGACATCAGGGTCTCCAGCACCTGCTTCTGCACGGTGACGTCGAGCGCCGACACCGGCTCGTCCGCGATGATCACCTCGGGCCGCAGCACCAGCGCCCGGGCGATCGCCACGCGCTGCCGCTGCCCGCCGGACAGCTCATGCGCATAGCGTTCCGCGTAGTCGTCGCCCAGCCCTACGTCGCGCAGCGCCTGCGCCACGCGCGTGCGCCGGACCTCGGACGTCATGCCGGCCTCCAGCCGCAGGCCCTCGCCCACCAGGTCGCCGATGGTCATGCGCGGATCCAGCGATGAATACGGATCCTGGAACACCATCTGCACACGCCGGCGCGCCGCCTGCCAGGCCTGGCCGGAGCCGCCCGCGGGCAAAGCCTGGCCGTCCAGCTCGATGCGCCCCTGGGCTTGCGGCACCAGTCCCAGGATAGACATCATGACCGTGGTCTTGCCGCTGCCCGATTCGCCGACGATGGCCAGCGTTTCTCCTGGCGCCACCGCGAAGGTCGCGCGGTGCACGGCGCGCACCGCGCGCTTGCGGAACCAGCCCTCGCGGACCGAGTAATCGATCGCCAACCCATCAACCTGCAGGATGGGCGGCCCTTCCACGGCGGGGCGGGCCAAACCGCGCTTGGGCAGCGCGTCCAGCAGGCTGAGCGTGTAGGGGTCCGCCGGCCGCGACAGCACCTCGGCCACCGGCCCGGTCTCGACCGCCCGGCCGCGGCACATGACCAGCACACGCCGCGTGTAGGCGGCCACCAGGGCCAGGTTGTGGCTGATGAAGATCAGCGCCGTGCCCTCTTCGCGCGTCAATTCGCACATCAGGTCCAGCACTTCCTTCTGCACCACGCAGTCCAGCGCCGTGGTGGGCTCGTCCGCGATCAGGAGACGCGGCTTGAGCAGCATCACCCCCGCCAGCAGGATGCGCTGGCGCATGCCGCCGGAAAATTCATGCGGGTAGCGCTTCATGCAATCCTGCGCATCGCGCACCCGCACCCGCTCCAGCATCCGCACGGCCTCGTCCCAGGCCGCGCGGCGCGTCATGCCACGGCGCAGCACCAGCGCCTCGATCAGTTGCTCGCCCACGCGGAAAGCCGGGTTGAGCGACACCATCGGCTCCTGGAACACCATGCCGATGCCGGTGCCGCGCTTCGCCAGCCAGTCGCGCGGCGCCTGCCGCAGCAGGTCCTGGCCTTCAAACAGGGCTTGTCCGCCGGTGATGCGGGCCGAGTCAGGCAACAGGCCCAGCAAGGTCTTGCCGATCAGCGTCTTGCCGCTGCCGGATTCCCCGACGATGGACAGCGATTCGCCGGCGTGCAGGTCGAACGACACGCGGTTCACCACGGGCGCGGCGTCGCGCTTGCCGGGAAAGCGGATCTCCAGATCGCGTACCGACAGCAAGGGTTGGGCCAGGTTCATGCCATCACCCCCCGCATGCGCGGATCCAGCAGGTCGCGCACCGCGTCGCCGAGCAGGTTGATGCCCAACAGGCTCAGCGAGATCATGGCGCCCGGAAACACCGCCAGCCAGATCGCCTGATCCATGGCGTTGCGGCTCTCGGACAGCATGCCGCCCCAGGTGGCCAGCGGCGGCGGCACGCCCAGGCCGAGAAAGCTCAGCGCGCTCTCGGCGAGCAGGGCGGAACCGAAGATGGAGGTCGCGAAGATCAGCAGAGGCGGAAAGCAATTGGGCAGCACGTGGCGGAGCACCGTCCACAAGCCGCTGTGTCCGGTGGCGCGCGAGGCGATGACGAAATCGCGCTGGCGCAGCGACAGCGCGGCGCCGCGCGCGATGCGCGCCACCGACGGCGAATACGCCAACCCCAACGCCAGCACCACGCCCCACTTGGACGGACCCAGCACAGTCATGATGCCGAGCGCCAGCAGCAGGCCGGGAAACGCCATCAGCGATTCCACCAGTACCGTGATGCCACGGTCGACCCAGCCGCCCGCATAGCCCGCCGTGACGCCGATGGTCGTACCCAGCAGCAGCGCCAGCAGCACGGAGAACACGCTGACCGCCACGCTGACGCCGGCCCCCGCCATCAGCCGCGACAACACGTCGCGGCCGAACTCGTCGGTGCCCAGCCAGTACTCCGCCGACGGCGGCGAAAAGCGCGCCAGCAGATCGCCTTCCAGCGGATCGTGCGGCGTATACACCAGCCCCACCAGGGCCAGCAGCACAACGCCCCCGACCAGCGCGCCGCCCAGGACGGCATTGGTATGTTTGAAACCCATGATGATCCTATTGAAGCTTCACGCGCGGGTCGAACAGCGGATACAGCAGATCCACCACCAGGTTGACCGCCACGTACAACAGCGCGATGAACAGCAGGCAGCCCTGCACCACCGGGTAGTCCCGCGCATAGATGCTTTCGACCAGCAGGCGGCCGATGCCCGGCAACGTGAACACGGTCTCGATCACCGCGGCGCCCGACAGCAGATGGCCCAGCATCAAGCCGATCACCGTCAGGGTGGGACCGAATGAATTGGGCAGCACGTGGCGCAGCATGACGCGCTTTTCCGGCAGGCCCTTGGCGCGCGCATGCGCCACGTATTCCAGCCGCAGCGTCTCGATGGTGCTGGCGCGCATCATGCGCGTGATGGCGGCGATCTCCGTCAGCACGATGGCACATACCGGCAGCACCAGATAACGCGCCGCGCTCAATCCGCCCTGGGCGATGGATTCGAAGCCATACACCGGCAGCCAGTTCAGCTTCACGCCGAACAGCCAGATCAACAGGATGCCGACCCAGAAGCTGGGCATGGACACGAACAGGATCGAAGTCGACACGATGGCGGTATCGGCGCGGCGGTTCTGGCGCCAGGCGGCGACCATGCCGGCGGGCACCGCCACCAGGCAGGCCAGCAGCGTCGCCGTCAGCACTACCTGGGCCGTCACCGCAAAATGCGTCAGCACCAGATGCATCACCGGTTCGCGCCGCGCGATGGACATGCCCAGGTCGCCCTGCAGCGCGTTGCCCACCCAGATCAGGAACTGCTCGCCAACGGGACGGTCCAGCCCCAGCGCGTGGCGCATTTCCGCCAGCAGCGCCGGGTTGTCGATATCGCCCAGCATCAGCGAGGCCGGATCGCCCGGAATCGCGCGTATCAGCGCGAACACCAGCACCGTGACCACGATCACCGTGGGCACCGACGCCGCGATGCGCTTGAGTAGATAGCCCAGCACGGCGCCTCAGTTCTTGGTCACGTTGAAGAAACGCGGCTTGCGCAGCGGCCAGCCCGTGAAGCCCTGCAGCTTGCTGGAGACCACGACATAGCCCGGCTTGTTGTAGTACATCAGCAGCGGAGTGTCGCGCAGCATCAAGGCATGCAGCTTGTCGAACGCCTGCTTGCGCACGGCGGGATCGGACTCGGCCTCGATGCCTTCCAGGATGGCCGCGGCTTCGGGGCTTTCCCACTGGGCCATGGGCGTCTTGGACTTGTCGCCGATCACGTCGCGGAACATCAGCGCGGGCTCGGTGCGCGCCGAGTAGGCGAATGCCATCAGCTGGAATTTGCCTTCGCGGAAGTTGGTCACCTGGGTGCCCCACTCCAGCATGTCCAGTTCGGCCTTGATGCCGGCCTTGCCCAGCAACTGCTGCGTCACCACCGCGACCCGGTACAGATAGGGATAGCGCTTGTTGGCCTGCAGCTTCAAGGGTTCGCCACGATAGCCTGCGGCGTCGAGCAGGCGCTTGACCTCTTTCAGGTTCTTCTCGTAGCCGGCGCGGTCGGCCTCGGAGTAGTAGGCGCTGGCGGCGGGCACCAGGGACGGGTTGTAGGCGGCCTGGCCGTTGTTCAGCGCCCGGGCGATGCCGGGAAAATCCAGCGCCAGCGCGATGGCGCGGCGCATGTTCACATCCGACAGCAAGGGCGCGCGCGTCTGCATCAGCAGATTGACGGTATCCAGCCCCTGCTCGGTGACGATGTTCCAGCGCGGATCCTTGACGGGAAGATTGTCTTCATCGGCGTTGTAGGCGTCGACCTGCCCCGCCATCAGGGCCGCCTTTTGCGCCGCGGCGTCCGGAATCACCACGAAGCGCAGATTGGCCTGCGCGATTTTCTTCCCGGCCATGCCGCTGGGCGCTTCCTCGCGCGGCTTGTAGCCCGCGTACGGCGTCAACAGCAGGTACTGCTCCTTCTTCCATTCCGCCAGGACGTAGGGGCCGGTGCCTATGGGCTTGGCCCACTTGCCCTCGGCATCGACGCTCTTGGCGCTCAGCACCGGCATCGGGCATTGAACGCTGGCCATCTGGTCCAGGAACAGAGCGTAGGGCTGCTCCAGCTTGAACACCACGGTGGCCGGATCGGGCGTTTCCACCGCCACGACCTTGGCGCCCTTGCTGCCGTCGTAGAGGTTCTTGCAGGAATACTCGGACTGGGCGCCGTTGAGATAGTCGTAGGTCCACTTGACGTCGGCCGAGGTCATCGGCGAGCCGTCGTGGAAGGTGACACTCTGGCGCAGCTTGAAGGTGTAGGCGCGCTTGTCGTCGGACAGCGTCCAGCTGTCGGCCAGCATGGGGGCCACGCTCATGTCGGCGCGCAGCGCCACCAGGGACTCCACCACGTGGGCCAGCACGTTGTCGGTGGAGGTGTTGCGGGAACGCCCGCCGGGCAGCGTGGTCGGCGTGCCCGAGCCCTCGGCGTAGCGGATTTCGGGAACGGCAGCCTGCGCCCACACCGTGGCGGGCGTGCCGGCCATGGCGCCGGCCAGCGCGGCGGACAACAGCAGCGCGTTCTTGACGCGCGAACCATGCGAATTCATAGGGGGTCACTCCATGGGCGGCGCTAGCCGCATACGGGTCCGGGGCCGGCTCAGAAGAGCCGGTACTCAGCGAAGTTGCGTCCTTCGTAGGGCTTGCGGGCGATCCACATCACGCCGCTGGCCGGTTCCATCAAGGTGGTGGCCACCGTGGCCGAGATGCTGTCGAAGCTGGCCGGCTTGGGCGAGCGCAGCACGCCGTCCGGTGCGGCGAAGTCGTCGGCCAGGATGCGTTTGACCGTGTCCCAGTCAATACCGCCAGCCGCGCGCGCCAGCATGTCCTGCACGCGGCGTTGGCGGTAGATCGAATCCGGATTGGCGGCCAGGCCTTTGTCGAACAGCTTGGCGCGCGCGGGCGGGCTGATCCAATGGTTGGCGTGGACCAGCAGGCCATCCTCGGGCGTGATCCAGAAGATCTCGTCGGGCGAACATTCCAGGTCGACCGCTTCGCCCTGCGCCTGCGCCAGCATCAGGTTGTTGGAGCAGAAGCGCCGCGACGCCCACAGCACCTTCATGGCGTTGCAAATGTTGGTGGCTTCCAGCATCTTGCGCCGCACCAGCACCAGCGGCACTTCGGCGGGACGCTGGTAATCGTGCTCGCAGGACAGGAAGTTGCCGGACAGGGACACGCCCGCGCTATTGAAGCCGTGGCGCGCCAGGCTGCCCGCCTCGGTGAACATCAAGAGATCGGGGCCGTCCTCGCGCCGCATGCGCAGCACGATGCCGGTGTCCACGCATTCCTCGCGCCAATCCCAGTTGTGGGCATGCATGAGCTTGCCGCCCGCGGCGGCCTCGGGCAGCACGATCAGGCCGGTGCAGCCATCGTCCAGGCCCTTGCGGGCGCGGCCCAGCTCGGCATGGCCGAACATCATTTCGGTGCGGCAGTTGATGACCACCACGTCCTCCAGCGCCTGGCCCGATCCGTCGGCGATGCCGCGCAGCTCCTCCAGGTAGGCCGCGTCATAGTCGCCCACCACTGGCACCATGGCGGCGGCCAGCTCCTTCAGGCGATCCGCGGCGACGCCGCGCCGCTCCAGCTGCCCGCGGTAGAGGGCCACGCTGCGCGCCACGCGTTCGGGGACGGCGGCGCCGTGCTGGCGGCCCCGCTCATAGGGGCTGCCCTGCACGTCGACCAGGGGGAAAGGGGTAGGCAAAGTCACGGCTCAAGACTCCGGAGCGAGATTCATAGACGGGCAAATTTTGTACTAATATATCAAAAAGTTCAATATAAGGGTTTCCACCGAGCCATGCCTGAGGCGTTCACGCCCGAGGCTCTCCGGTACCATTCCGACTCCGCCGCCTTTCGCGCCCAGCCCTCATGTCCAACGCCGCCCCTGCCCGCCCCACTCCGCTGCAAGTCGACCTGGCGCGCCATATCGCGGAAGACATCGTGGCCCGGCGCTTCGCGCCCGGCGACCACCTGTCGGAGGAAGCGCTGGCGGCGAACTACGAGGTGTCGCGCACGCCGGTGCGCGGCGCGCTCAAGCTGCTGGCCGCGCAGGGCCTCATCACGCATCGCCCCAACAGCGGCTACACGGTGGCGGCCCATGCCGCCGCCGCGCCGCCCGCCATCGCGGGCGCCGGCCCCACGCAAGACGAGCTGTATCGCCGTTTGATCGATGACCGCGCCTCGCGCGCGCTGCCGGAAACCTTTACCGAGCGCGATCTTCAGCAGCGCTATCCGGCGCCGCGCAGCGTGCTGACCAAGACCCTGCTGCAGTTGTCGGCGGACGGCCTGATCGAAAAGCGCAAGGGACACGGCTGGCAGTTTTCGCCGTCGTTGGAGAACCGCGACGCGCTCAACGAGAGCTACCGGTTCCGCATGACCATCGAATGCGCGGGCCTGCTGGAACCCACGTTCCGCCTGGACCGCGAAGCGCTGGCGCGCATGCGCGCCGCGCATGAAGCGCTGGCCGTGCGCAGCGACGCCGACATCTCAGCCACTGAATTCTTCAATCTCAACGCCTCGTTCCACGAGATGCTGGCCCGCTTCTCGGGCAACCGCTACATCCTGCAGGCGGTGCAGCAGCAGAACCAGTTGCGCCGGCTGGAAGAGCATGCCGCGTTCTACCGCGACGCGCGCTTCATCAATTCCAGCAGCGAACACCTGCAGATCATCGACGCGCTCGAAGCCGGCGACCAGGAATGGGCTTCCCAGCTCATGCGGCGCCACTTGAAGACCTCGCTGCAGGTGTCCTAAGCCCCCTCTCCGCTTTCATTCATCCGCCAGCACGCCCTGGCGGATCTCGGGTACGCATGGCATCCGCGTTGTGGATTGCGTTCGGGCCTTCTTGTATTGTATTTATCAATCTATTAATACAAAATAGGAACCCCAAATCCATCCACGCCGGAACCCCCATGCCATCGTCAGCGCCTCATCCCACACCCGCCATCAACGCCGAAGCCTATTGGATGCCCTTCACCGCGAATCGGCGCTACAAGCGCGCGCCGGTGCTGTTCAGCGCAGCCGAGGGCATGCACTACATCCGGCCGGACGGACGCCGCGTGCTCGACGGTATTGCGGGCCTGTGGTGCGTGAACGCCGGCCACCGCCGCCCGGAAATCGTCGATGCCATCGCCCGCACCGCCCATGATCTGGACTACGCGCCCTCGTTCCAGATGAGCCATCCCCTGGCCTTCGAATTGGCCGAGGCCTTGCGCCAGGAGGCGCCCGCCGGGTTCTCCAATGTGTTTTTCTCGAACTCCGGCTCCGAAGCGGTAGATACCGCGCTGAAGATCGCGCTGGGCTATCACCGGGCGCGCGGACAGGGGCAGCGGGTGCGCCTGATCGGACGCGAGCGCTCGTACCACGGCGTGGGCTTCGGCGGCCTGTCGGTATCGGGCATCGCCGGCCACCGCAAGCCCTTCGGCAATCTGCTGCCCTACGTGGACCACCTGCCGCATACCTATGACCGCAGCCAGATGGCGTATACGCGCGGCCAACCCGATTGGGGCGCCCACCTGGCCGATACGCTGGAGCGCATCGTCGCGCTGCATGACGCGTCCACCATCGCCGCCGTCATCGTGGAGCCGGTGGCGGGCTCGACCGGCGTGCTGGTGCCGCCCAAAGGCTACCTGCAGAAGCTGCGGCAGATCTGTGACGCGCACGGCATCCTGCTGATCTTCGACGAAGTGATCTGCGCCTTCGGCCGTATCGACGGCGCCTTCGCCTCATCGCACTTCGGCGTCACGCCCGACATCATCACCAGCGCCAAGGGGCTGACCAACGGCGCCATCCCCATGGGCGCGACGCTGGTGCAGCAGCATGTCTACGATGCCTTCATGCAAGGACCGGACAGCGCCATCGAACTGTCCCACGGCTATACCTATTCCGGCCATCCGGTGGCCTGCGCCGCCGGCCTGGCGACCCTGGACATCTGCCGCCGCGAGGGTCTGTTTCAGCGCAGCCGCGAACTCTGGCGCTATTGGGAGGACGCCGCGCACAGCCTGAAAGGACTGCCGCACGTGGTGGACATCCGCAACATCGGCCTGCTGGCCGCCATCGAGTTGGAGCCCTTGGACGGCAAGCCTGGCCAGCGGGCCTATGCCGTGCACCAAGCCTGCCTGGAGCGCGGCTGCCTGATCCGTTCGGCGGGCGACACCATGCTGTTGTCGCCCCCGCTCATCATTGAGCGCGCGCAGATCGACGAGTTGTTCTCGGTGTTGTCGGACGTGCTGCGCGCGGACGCCTGAGCGCCGGCCCTGCCTATGCCAGGTGCCGCGCCACCGCCTGGACCACCTGCCGCACATCCGCGGCGGACACGTCCAGGTGCGTGACCAGGCGCGTCGGGCCGCCGTAGACGGCCCGCATCTGGATGCCGTCGGCGGCCAGTTTGGCCGTGAGTTCCTCGCAACGCGCAGGCTCGAATTCAGCGAACACCATGTTGGTGTCCTGGCTCAATACCTTGACGCCCGGAATGCCGCGCAGCCCCTCCGCCAGCAGGCGGGCGTTCTCGTGGTCATCGGCCAGGCGCTCCACGTTGTGCTCCAGCGCATACAGGCAGGCCGCGGCCAGCACGCCGGCCTGGCGCAGGCCGCCGCCCAGCATCTTGCGCCAGCGGCGGGCGCGGGCGATCAGCTCGGCGCTGCCCACCAGCACCGAACCCACCGGCGCGCCCAGGCCTTTCGAAAAGCAGAGGGACACCGAATCGAAGGGCTGGCACAGGTCCGCCACCGGCTTGCCGCTGGCCACCGCGGCATTGAACACGCGGGCGCCGTCCAGATGGGTGGCCAGTCCGTGCTGGCGCGCCCAGTCGGTCGCAGCCTGCACGTAGTCGGCGGGGATCAGCTTGCCGTGGAAGGTGTTTTCCAGCGCCAGCAGGCGGGTGCGGGCGAAGTGCGTATCGCCCTCGGGCTTGAGCGCCGCGGCCAGCTTTTCCAGCGGCAGGGAGCCGTCCTCCGCGTGCTCGATCGGCTGCGGCTGGATGCTGCCCAGCACGGCCGCGCCGCCCCCTTCATACTTGTAGGTGTGCGCGAGCTGGCCCACCAGATACTCGTCGCCGCGCTCGCAGTGGGCCATCAGCGCCCCCAGATTGCTTTGCGTGCCGGACGGAAAGAACAGGCCCGCCGCCTTGCCGGTGCGTTCGGCAACCGCCTCCTGCAGACGGATCACGGTCGGGTCGTCGCCCATCACGTCATCGCCCAGGGGCGCGGATACCATGGCTTGCAGCATGGCCGCGGATGGCCGGGTGACGGTGTCGCTACGCAGATCGATCATGGAAAATCCTGGTATGGAAAAGGAATTCTGAAAAAGATTAGTCGGCGCGCACGGCCGGCGCCGCGCGGCTCACCACCCAGATGCCGGCCAGAATCAGCGCCATGCCACCCAGCTCGGCAAGACTGGGTTGTTCGGACAACAGCGCCCAGGCGAACAACATAGCCACGACGGGCACGCCCAGGCTGGACAGTCCCGCGATCGAAGCCGGCACCAGGCGCACCACCAGCAGCCACAACAGCCAGCCCGCGGCCGTCGCGATCAGCACGATGTAGGCCATGCCGGTCCAAAGCTGCCAGCCCCATATCGCGGGCATCTGCGGCACCAGAAAGGCGACAGGCGTCATGACCAGTCCGCCCAGCAGCATCTGCCAGGCCGTGAAAGTCATCACATCCGGCGCGTGCCGCTCGAACATGCGCTTGGACAACACCGTTCCCACGCCCCAGCACAAACCGCTGCCCAGCCCCAACAACACGGGGCGGATATCGCCCAGGCCGTTCCAGGGTTCGACGAAACAGACCAGCCCGATGGCGGCCATGGCGATGCCCAGACCATGCCGCGCCGTGGGGCGTTCGCCCAGGAACCACCACGCGAACAGGATCACCCAGAACGGCATCGTGTAGGCCATGAGCGAGACCTTGCCCACGCCGCCCGATACCAGCGCCGTCTGTACAAAGCCCTGGAATCCGGCCGTTTGCGTCAGGCCGATCAGCAAGGTCAGCTTCCAGGGCGGCATCGCCAGCGGACGCCGCATCGCGATGGCCAGCGCGAACAGCACCACGCCGCCCGATACATAGCGCAGCGCCACGAAGTCGAACGGGCCGATATACGGGACGATCAGTTTCATCGCGATCCAGCTGCCCGCCCAGACCAGGATGGTGCTGAACATCAGGGCTAGCCCTGCACGATCGAAACTGCTGCGGCTCACTGGCACGACTCCGTGGGAATGAATTCTGGACGCGGAAAAGCAAATACGCCCGTACCGGCGGTTCCGATACGGGCGTATGACATTATGCGCCTGCCTTACCCGCCAGGGCGGTCACAGGCAGGCCATTCCCGTCCATCATGCGGACGGGAACGATCACAAGGACTTGGCCAGCTGTTCCAGGATGGCCGGGTTCTCCAGCGTGGACACGTCCTGCGTGATTTCCTCGCCCTTGGCGACCACGCGCAACAGGCGGCGCATGATCTTGCCGGAACGCGTCTTGGGCAGGTTGTCGCCAAAGCGGATGTCCTTGGGCTTGGCGATGGGGCCGATTTCCTTGGCCACCCAGTCGCGCAGCACCTTGGCGATGGCTTGCGCCTCGTCGCCTTCGGGACGCGAACGCTTGAGCACCACGAAGGCCACCACGGCTTCGCCGGTGGTGTCGTCGGGACGGCCCACCACGGCGGCTTCCGCCACCAGTTCGTGCGCCACCAGGGCCGACTCGACCTCCATCGTGCCCAGGCGGTGGCCCGACACGTTCAGCACGTCGTCGATACGGCCCATGATCCAGAAGTAGCCGTCAGCATCGCGCTGCGCGCCGTCGCCAGCCAGGTAGTAGCCGCGCAATTCGGGCGGGAAGTAGCTCTTCTTGAAACGCTCCGGGTCGCCCCAGATGTTGCGGATCATGGCGGGCCAGGGGCGCTTGATGACCAGGAAGCCGCCATTGCCCTGCTCCACATCGCCACCCGTCTCATCGACGATGGCGGCGGCGATGCCCGGCAGCGGCAAGGTGCAGGAACCCGGCTTGGTGGGCGTGGCGCCCGGCAGCGGCGTGATCATGTGGCCGCCGGTCTCGGTCTGCCACCAGGTGTCCACGATGGGGCAGCGCTCGCGACCGATGTTCTTGTGGTACCACATCCAGGCTTCGGGATTGATGGGTTCGCCCACCGTGCCGATGATGCGCAGGCTGTCCAGGTCGTAGTTCTGCGGATGCGCTTCGGGCGCGGCCTCGGCGGCCTTGATCAGCGAGCGGATCGCGGTGGGCGCCGTGTAGAAGGTGGTGACCTTGTGGCGCGCGATCATGTCCCAGAAGCGGCCTGCGTTGGGATAGGTCGGCACGCCTTCGAACACGACCTGCGTCAGGCCGGCCGCCAGCGGGCCGTAGGTGATGTAGGTGTGGCCGGTGACCCAGCCCACGTCGGCCGTGCACCAGTAGACGTCGTCCTTGCGGGCGTCGAAGGTCCACTTCACCGTCAGCAGCGCCCACAGCAGGTAGCCCGCCGAGGAATGCTGCACGCCCTTGGGCTTGCCGGTGGAGCCGGAGGTGTAGAGGATGAAGAGCGGGTGCTCGGCGTTGACCGGCACGGGCTCGCAGGTGTCGGGCTGGCCGGCCTCGACGTCGTGCATCCAGAGGTCGCGGCCTTCGTTCCATTGCACCTTGCCGCCGGTGCGGCGGTAGACGATGACCTTGGTCACGGCCTCGCAGCCGCCCATGGTGAAGGCTTCTTCCACGGCGGGCTTGAGCGGGATGGTCTTGCCGCCGCGCACCTGTTCGTCGGCGGTGATGACCAGCGACGCGCCCACGTCCATGATGCGCTCCTGCAGGCTCTTGGCCGAGAAGCCGCCGAACACCACCGAGTGCGTCACGCCCAGGCGCGCGCAGGCCTGCATGGCCACCACGGCTTCGATCGACATGGGCATGTAGATGATGGCGCGGTCGCCCTTCTTGTAGCCCAGCGCCGCCAGGCCGTTGGCGAAGCGGCAGACGCGCGCCAGCAGTTCGCGGTAGCTGACCTTGTCGACCTTGCCGTCGTCGGTTTCAAAGATGATGGCGGTCTTGTCGGCGTTGCCGTTGGTCAGGTGCACGTCCAGACAGTTGGCCGACACGTTCAGTTCGCCGTCGCCGAACCAGCGGTAGAACGGCGCGTCCGATTCGTCCAGCACCTGCGTGAACGGCTTGGTCCATTGCAGATTGTCGCGCGCCTGCCCGGCCCAGAATCCGTCGAAATCGTTCTCGACCTGCGCGCACAGCGCGTTGTAGGCCTCCATGCTGGGGATCGCGGCGCCTTGCGCGGCGCGCTCGGGCGGCGGGAACACCCGGGTTTCCACCAGTACGGACTCAATAGCGTTCGACATGATCTTTGTCTCCAATCGGTAATTCTGTTGTTTGTGCCGCTTGTTCATTACCCAACCGCAACCGTATCGCCACGCTCTTACGGGCACCTTACGCAAAATGCGGGCCGGAGCCCGCGAGGCAAGGCCGGCGCCGGGCAATCAAGGCGTGCCGCCGCCAATCGTAGCGACGTCACCGGACAGTCCATAAGGATAGCAGCCGCTGCGGCCTGCGCGTACCGCGCGCCTCAAGCCGCGCGCCGCGCCAGCCCGCGCTTCACGTCCACGCGCGACAAAAGGATGAGGCCGCCCACGAAGAACAGGCCGGTCACCAGGATCGCGAGGCGGTGATTGCCATGCGTGGCCCAGGTCACCAGGCCGTAGGTGAGCGGACCGATCACGGCGGCCAACTGCACCGCGAAGGTCCACAGCGAGTAGAACTCGGCCAGCCGGCCGGCGGGAGCGAGCGCGCCGGTCATGGCGCGGCCCGCGCTCTGCGTGGTGCCCATGCACAGCCCCGCCAGCGTGGCGGCCACCCAGAACACGGGCGCCGTCACCGCGGCGTAGGCCACCAGCACCATCACGATCCAGCCGCACAGCGTCACGGCCAGCGCCGGCTTGTGGCCGATGCGGTCCTGCACGTAGCCGAAAGAGAACGCGCCGGCCGCCGCGCCGATGTTCACGGTGAACACCAGCAGCATGATCTGCGGCGTGGTGAAGCCCATGACCTCCGAGGCATAGACCGCAGCCAGCGTGATCACCACCGAGATCCCCGCCTGATAGCAGGCGATGCACATCAGCAGGCGGCGGAATTCCGGAAAGTGCTGGCCGGTTTCGCGCCAGGCATAGGCCAGGCGCTTGAGCATGTGCAGGGCTTCCTGCTTGCCGGCCTGCGGCTTGGCGCGTTCGCGCAGCAGAAAGAACGACGGCAGTGCCGCCAGCGCGAACACCGTGCAGGTGACGACGATGACCCAAGGCACGAAATGCTCGGCGGTTTCGCCGCGCGCCTCGGCCAAGGTCACCACGACCAGCGACAGGCCCAGCGTGAGCATGCCGCCGCAATAGCCGAAGCTCCAGCCCCAGCCCGAGACGCGTCCCAGCGCCGAGGGCCGGGCGAGTTCCGGCAGGAAGGCCGCGACCACCGATTCGCCGACGCAGTAGCAGTAGTTGGAAATGACGATGGCGGCCAGCGCCAGCCAGACGTCGCCAGGCCCGGCCTGCGTCAGCACCAGCGTGGCGGCCACGCAGCCCACCGTGCTCGTGAAAAGCAGGCGGCGCTTGCTGGCGCGCGCATCGGCGCGGGCGCCCAGGGTGGGCATGGTCAGCATGATGAGCAGATAGGACAGCGACAGCGTCGCGGTCCAGGCCAGCGTGGCCCAGGGCGCGCGCCCGCCGACCACACCGACGAAATATGTGCTGAACACCGCCGTGAGGATCACGGTGGTGTAGCCGGAATTGGCGAAGTCGTACATGGCCCAGGCCCAGACCTCGCGTTTGGCCACGCCGGGATTCAGGGGGCCGTCGCCCCCTGCTCCAGCGTTCTGCGCGGAAGCGCCGACCGGCGCTTCCGACGGCTCGCCGTGGCTCATAGGCCCAGTGCGGCGATGCCAGCTTGCGCGATCAGCGCGTCTTCGGTCGATTTCACGCCCGACACACCGACCGCACCCACCACATGGCCATTGGCCACGATCGGCACGCCGCCTTCCAACATGCCCTCGAGGTGCGGCGCCGACAGGAACGAATAGCGCCCGTTGTTGATGATTTCTTCGTAGATGCGCGATTCGCGGCAGCCCATGGCTGCCGTCTTGGCCTTGGCCGGCGCAATGTGGGAGGAAATCGGCGCAACGCCGTCCAGGCGCAACATGCCCATCAGGTGCCCGCCGTCGTCAACGACGGCGATGGCGACCGCCCACTTGTTCTGCAGGGCGTGTGCTTCGGCCGCAGCCAAAATCTTCTTGACGTCTTCGGCGCTCAGCACGGGCTTGGTATTCATTGCAGCGACTCCTTTATTTGTTCCAGGGCGGATGGATCTTCTATGGTGGTCAGGTCGCCGGGATCGCGTCCTTCGCATACCGCGACGATCGCGCGGCGCAGGACCTTGCCGGAACGGGTCTTGGGCAGCGCGCCCACGAACCGGATCCTGGCGGGCCTCGCCACAGCTCCCAGCTGATCTTCCACCAGCCGCATGATATCGCCTTCCAGGCGCTTTGCCCCTTCCTCGGTTTCGGCGCCGGCGGGATTCTTGAGCACCGCGAACGCCATCGCCACCTGCCCCTTGAGCGAGTCCGCCACGCCCACCACCGCGCATTCGGCGATCGCGTTGTGGCTGTTGACGGATTCCTCGATCTCGCGCGTGCCCAGCCGATGGCCCGCCACGTTGATCACATCGTCGGTGCGGCCCAGGATGAACCAATAGCCATCGGCATCCACCAGCCCCCAGTCAAAGGTGGAATACACCTGGCGGCCGGGAATGGAGGTGAAATAGGTCTGCACGAAACGCTCGTCGTCGCCCCAGATGGTGGACATGGCGCCCGGCGGCAGCGGCGGCACGATGGCCACCACGCCCTTCTGGTCGGGGCCCAGGTCTTCGCCGGTGGACTCGCTGACGATGCGCGCATCGAAGCCGTACACCGGGAACGACGGGCTGCCGAAACGGGTCGGCACTTTTTCCACGCCCGGCTGGGCCGACAGGATGGGCCAGCCCGATTCCGTCTGCCAGTAATTGTCGATGATGGGCTTGCCTAGGCCGCCAGAGATCCATTGCGCCGTGGGTTCGTCCAGCGGCTCGCCCGCCAGGTAGACCGCGCGCAGCGAGGACAGGTCGTGGCGCTTGAGCAGCTCCGGGTCCTGGCGCTTGAGCACCCGCACCGCGGTCGGCGCCGAAAACAGGGTGTTGACGCCGAACTGCTCCACCAGCTTCCACAGGATGGCGCCGTCGGGGCGCACCGGCGTGCCTTCATACAGCACCGTCGCCTGTCCGCCGATCAGCGGGCCGTAGATGATGTAGGAGTGGCCCACCACCCAGCCGATGTCGCTGGTGCAGAAGAAGGTTTCGCCGGCGCGGCCGTCAAACAGGTATTCCATGGAGGAGGCCAGCGCCACGGCATAGCCGCCGGTATCGCGCTGCACGCCCTTGGGCTTGCCCGTGGTGCCGGAGGTATAGAGGATGTAGCTGGGCTCGGACGACTCCAGCCACTCCACCGGCACCCGCGCGCCCAGATGGCGCTGGCGCAGGGTCGCGTAGTCCAGGTCGCGCCCCGCCACGGGTTCGAACGGCGCCAGGCCGCGGTCGAACACCACCACCGAGGCCGGTGGCGTCTTGGCCAGCGCCAAGGCGCGGTCCAGCAGAGGTTTATAGGGCACGACCTTGCCGCCGCGCGAACCGCCGTCGGTGCAAACCACCACCTTGGGGGCCGCATCGTCGATGCGCTGGGCCAGGTTGACCGAGGCGAAGCCGCCGAACACCACCGAGTGCACTGCGCCGATCCGCGCGCACGCCAACATGGTGAACACGGCTTCCGGCACCATGGGCATGTAAAGCAGCACCCGGTCGCCACGCCCCACCCCAAGTTCCTTGAGCATGGCGGCCGCGGCGTTGACCTCTTCGTACATTTCCTGGCGGGTGTAGACGCGCTCGCGCTCCACCTCGGTGGACACCCAGATCAGGGCCGGCGCGTCGGCCTGGGTCGGCAGCCAGCGGTCGACGGCGTTGTAGCAGAGATTGGTGCGCCCGCCCGTGAACCATTTGGCGAAGGGCGGCCGGGAAAAGTCCAGCACGGACTCGAAAGGCGTCTCCCAGTGGATGCGGCTGGCCTCTTCCCGCCAGAACACGTCGCGGTCATGGATCGAGCGGTAATGGAAATCCCGGGTTTTTTGCATTTATGTCTCCTGTTATCTTTCTTACGCCTTAAGGCTGATTGATTTCTTCTCGCATCATTCGGTCATTCTGGTAGGCAAACCTTGCACGAGGCTTGCCGCAAGTCAAAATGTTCTGCCAAATGTCCACGCTGCATGGACATTAACGCCGGTTTCGTAACGAACTGGTCTTAAAAGTTTGGTAGAATCCCCGCGAAGTTGTAGAACAATGTTGATTTTGCTGACATCTCGGCCACATTCACGGCGAATTCCGTGTTTTTTGCCGTTATCTGCAAGTCACCCCCAGGCGCATGCATCGACACTCCAACCACGCGAGACTGAATCCTTCCTCCGGCCAGGCAACTCGCGGTCTGCGTTTGCTGGCGTTGGTTGCATGCGTGGTGGGTCTGGCAGGTTGTGCCGCTACAAATCAAAAGTCAACCGCCCATACGTCCGAGATCGATCCCTACGAAACGGAATGGGTAGCCACCACCGATGATCCCATCGGCGTGCTGGTAAGCCAGAAATTCAAGCGTGAACGCCAGAAGACCCATTCGGGCGTCAACAGCGACAACGCCTTGGTCAGCGAAGCCCTGAACCACCTGGGCATCCGCTACCGCTTCGGCGGCAATTCCCCCGATACCGGATTCGATTGCAGCGGCCTGGTCACCTACACGGCCGAACGTTCGCTGGGCCTGAAGCTGCCCCGCAACGCCGCCGAAATGGCGCAACAAGGCGTCTCGGTCGCCAAGAACGAACTCAAGGCCGGCGACCTGGTCTTCTTCAACACGCTGGGCCGCCGCTATTCGCACGTGGGCATCTACCTGGGCGATGACCGCTTCGTGCACTCGCCCAGCGCCGGCGGCGTGGTCCGCGTCGAAAACATGACCATGGCCTATTGGTCCAAGCGCTACAACGGCGCGCGCCGCCTGGACAACAGCCTGATGGCGTCCGCCCGCGCAGCCAACTGACACCTTTCCAGGATAGCCGCCAGGCTCTCCTCGCCACAAGCAAAACGCCGCCGGACTTTCCAGTCCGGCGGCGTTTTTCATCTCTCTTCGCGGCCC
>NZ_JCBAMT010000072.1:0-34898 GCF_059760445.1 Achromobacter sp. D7-1
ATACGGCCCCGTTCAGGGGCCGTATTCATTGCGGGACCGCAGCCAGGACCCGGCCCCGCGTCGCACGCCTTTACGGAACAGTGCGCCTAGTAGCGCTGTTGCCCAGCCAGGTTCTCTTCCAGGATGCGCTGGTACAAGGCGTAGCGGGCCGGATCGATCGCGCCCGCCTGCAGGGCCGCGACCACGCCGCAGCCGGGCTCCTGCCGGTGGGTGCAGTTGTAGAAACGGCACTGCTCGATGGGCTGGGTGAACTCCGGGAAGCCGCGGATGATGTCTTCGCGGCTGAGGTGCTGCAGGCCGAAGGCCTGGAAGCCCGGAGAATCGATCAGGTCGCCGCCGGGCGCGGGCAGATGGTAGAGCCGCGTGCTGGTGGTGGTGTGCTTGCCCATGTCCAGCGCGGTGGAGTGCTCGCGGGTCGGGGCGGCAGCGTCCGGCACCAGGGCATTGAGCAAGGTGGACTTGCCCATGCCGCTCTGGCCCAGCAGCAGGCTGGTGTGTCCGGCCAGGCGCGGCGCAAGCAGGGTGTGCACCTTCTCGGGTTCCCGCGCGCTGAGTTCGATCACGTCCACGCCCAGCGCCGCGATCGGCGCCAGCCGGGCGCGCGCCGCGGGCAGTTCGTCCGCCAGGTCGGTCTTGTTCAGGATGATGATGGGTGCGATGTCCGCGCTCCAGGCGCCCGCCAGGGCGCGCCCAGTCAGGTCGTCGGAAAACGTGGGCTGCACGGCGACCACGATTAACAACTGGTCGACGTTGGACGCGAACTGCTTGGAACGCATTTCGTCCGATCGATACAGCAGATTGCGCCGCGGCAGGATGGCGTCGATGGCGCCTTCGTCCTTGCCCTGCGGCGTGATGCGCACGCGGTCGCCCACGGCGGCGCCTGCCTTCTTGCCGCGGGGGAAGCACTTGCGCAACGTGCCGTCGGCCAGCTCCACGGTGTAGTGGCGCCCGTGGGCGGCGATGATGCGGCCTTCGTTGGACCCGGCTTCCGGCGCGGTCATGCGGTGGCGGCCGTCAGGTGGCGGATGCGCACGGCGGCGGGCGGATGGCTGTCGTAGAAGGCGGAATGCACGGGGTCGGGAGTCAAGGTGGCGGCGTTGTCGTCGTAGAGTTTGACCAGCGCGGATACCAAGCGTTCCGGCGAGCTCTGTTCGGCCGCATAGCGGTCCGCTTCGAACTCGTCGCGGCGCGAATACCAGCTGGCCACGGGCGTGAGCATGAAAGTGAAGACGGGGATGACCAGGAAGAACAGCAGCAGCGCCATGGCGTCGTTGCGTCCGCCCAGCTGCGGCATGACGCCCAGCCCCACATAGAACCAGGGCTGCTGCGAGATCCAGCCCAGGATGGCGAAGAATGCCAGCGCGGCGGCAAAGCTGAAGACGATGCGCTTGACGATGTGGCGCTTGGCGAAGTGGCCGAGTTCGTGCGCCAGCACGGCTTCGATCTCGTCGCCATTCAGGCGCGCCAGCAGGGTGTCGAAGAACACGATGCGGCGAGAGCGGCCGAAGCCGGTGAAATAGGCATTGCCGTGGGCTGAACGGCGCGAGCCGTCCATCACGAACAGGCCGTTGAGCGCAAAGCCGCAGCGCTGCGCCAGGCGCTGGATGCGTCCGGCCAGCTCCGGGTCGGACAGCGGCGTGAACTTATTGAAGAGCGGGGCGATGAACATCGGGTAGACGATCAGCAGCGCCAGGTTGAACGCCGTCCACAGCGCCCAGGCCCAAACCCACCAGTAGGCGCCCGCGCTGCCCATCAGCCAGAGCACGGCGGCCGCCAGCGGCAGGCCCAGCACCGCCGCCACCAGCAGGCCCTTGAACGCATCGGCGGCGAACAGGCCGGGCGTCATGCGGTTGAAGCCGAAGCGCGCCTCCAGCTTGAACTGCCGCCACAGCGTGAAGGGCAGGCCCAGCACGCCCAGCAGCAGCGCCACCACCACCAGCAGCAGCATCTGCCGCAGGAAGTCGTTGCTGGTAAGCTGGGCCACCATCAGGTCGATGAACTGCAGTCCGCCCATCAGGGTCAGGACCACCAGCAGGATGGCGTCATAGGTGCGTTCCAGCATGCCCAGCTTGACCCGCGCCACCGTGTAGTCCGCCGCGCGCTGGTGGCTGGCCAGCCCGATGCGGTGAGAAAATTCGGACGGCACCTGGTCGCGGTTGCGCGCGACGTGGCGGATCTGGCGGCTAGCCAGCCACAGGCGCACGGCAATATCGGTCAGCAAAAAGGCAACGAACAGCAGTGTGAACATGGGCGATGCGGCTTGCTCAAATAGGTATGTGCGAAAATCGCGTGTTTTTACCGCCAGGCGGTCCCAAGGTAAGAAGCGCCCCATTGGGGCAGCATGCCGAAGGCGCCGCGTGGGGGTATTCCTTATAGGCAAATTATATGGCTGTGAATGAAAACCGCCTGGTCTGGCTGGACATGGAAATGACCGGCCTGGATCCCGAGAAAGAACGCATCATCGAAGTGGCCGTTGTGGTGACCGAGCCTGACCTGACGGTCGTGGCCGAAGGCCCCGTGCTGGTGGTGCACCAGCCCGACAGCCTGCTCGACGCCATGGACAGTTGGAACAAGTCCACCCACGGAAAGAGCGGCCTGATCGACAAGGTCAAGGCGTCCACGATTTCCGAGTCCGAGGCCGAGGATACGCTGTTGGCGTTTCTGGCGCAGCACGTGCCGGCGGGCAAGTCGCCGCTTTGCGGCAACACCATCAGCCAGGACCGCCGCTTCATGTTTGCTTACATGCCGCGCCTGGAGCAGTTCTTCCATTACCGCAACCTGGACGTGAGCACGCTGAAGGAACTGGCGCGCCGCTGGGCGCCGGCCGTGTACAAGGGCTTCGAGAAGAAGAGCCGCCACGAAGCGCTGGCCGACATCTACGAATCGATCGACGAGCTCAAGTACTACCGCGAACACTTCCTGAAGGTGTAAGCGGCCACTGTCCATGCCCGCCGCCCCGTCCGCCTGCGAGCCGCTCATCGGGGATCACCCGTCGATGGCGGCCCTGCGCGATCTGGTCGGCCGGGTCGCGCGCAGCAAGGCCAGCATCGTCCTCATCTACGGCGAGACCGGTACCGGCAAGGGGCTGGTCGCCCGCAACCTGCATGCGCAGTCGGCACGCGCGGCCAAGGGCTATACCGAGATCAACTGCGCCGCCATTCCGGGCAATCTGCTCGAATCCGAACTGTTCGGTCATGAGCGCGGCGCGTTCACAGGGGCGGTGGCGCGCAAGACCGGGCTGCTGGAAGCCGCCAACGGCGGCAGCGTGTTCCTGGATGAGATCCGCGAGCTGGACCCGGTCATGCAGGCCAAGATCTTGACGCTGCTGGACAGCCGGCGCTTCCGGCGCATCGGTTCAGTCCAGGAAGTTTCGGTCGACGCCCGCTTCATTGCCGCCACCAACAAGATCCTGCTGGGGGAAGTGCAGGCCGGGCGCTTTCGCGACGACCTGTATTACCGCCTGCAGGTGGTGTCGATCAACCTGCCGCCGCTGCGCGAGCGGGGCGACGACGTCATCGTGCTGGCGCACCGCTTCCTGGAGCGCTACAACGCCACCCACGGTAGCCGCTTCAGCGTCATCGATCCCGAGGTGCGGCGCATTTTCCAGGCCTATGCCTGGCCGGGCAATGTGCGTGAACTCAGCAATCTGCTGGAGCGGATCTGCATCCTGGAGGACGGCGACACGGTGCTGGCGCGGCATCTGCCACAACGCATTCTGCGCGAAGCGGCCAAGCCCGCGCCCGCGGCCTCGCCTGCCGCTGCGGGCAGCTATGCCGAGCAATCCGCGCAGTTCCAGCGCGGCCTGATCCGCTCGGCCTTGCAGGCCCATGGCGGCAATCTGGGGCGCGCCGCCGAGTCCCTGGGACTCACGCGGCACGCTCTGCGCCACCAGATGCTCAAGCTGGGGCTGGACGGCTGAAGCGCTATTCCGCGCTGATGTTGTGCTTGCGCGCGATGCCCTGCCACATCGCAAGCTCGTCGCGCACGCGTGTGCCGAACTCGGCGCTGTCCATGCGGGAAGGCACGGTGCCGTCCAGATCGAGCAATGCCTTCATTTCCGGCGAAGCCGAGATCTCGACGAGCGCGGCGTTGAGCTTGTCGATATAGGGCTGCGGCGTGCCCGCGGGCGCGAACACGCCGACCCAGATCTGCACCGAATATCCCGGCAAGGCCTGGGAGGCCGGCGGCAGATCGGGGAAGGCGGGGGAGGCGCCTTGCGCCGTGGTGGCCAGCAGCTTGACCTTCTTGCCCTGCACCACGGGAGCCAAAGTGCTGTAGTTGGACAGCATGACGTGGATCAGGCCGCCCGCCAGGTCGGAGGCGGCGTTGGCCGCGCCCTTGTAGGGCACGTGGGTCATGTCCGTGCCGGCGGCGTCGTCCAGCATGACCGTGGCCAGATGCGCCAGCGAGCCGACGCCGGCGCTGCCGTAGTTCAGGGCGCCCGGCTTGCCGCGCGCCGCCTCCAGCAGCTGTTTCAAGGAGTTGTAGGGCGTTTGCGCCGAGGCCGCGATGACCAGCGGCCCCTGTCCTATCATCGCCACCGGCGCGAACTGCTTCAGCGGATCATAGGGCAGGTGCGGCTGGGTGGCGGCGGTGGTCAGGAAGGTCGATGAGGTCAAGAGCAGCACCGAGCCGTCCTTGGCCGAACGGGCCACGTACTCGGAGCCGATCGCGCCGGCCGCGCCGCCGCGGTTTTCCACGATGACCGTGTTGCCCAGGCGGGCCGCGAGCTGCGGCGCGATGGCGCGGGCGATCGCGTCATTGCTGGCGCCGGCGGTAAATGGCACCACGATCTTGACCTGCTTGGGCACTTCCGTCTGGGCCGCTGCCGCGCCGGCCAGCAGGGACGCGGCCAGGAACAACGTTGTTTGCATGAGCGCTTTCATGATCGATTCTCTGGGAGAGCGAGGGTTGGAGCGGGCGCCGGATGCGGCGCCCGCGGCGTTCAGTCCGGCATGGGGACGGCGACGTCCAGCAGCGGCGCGTACTGCTGCGCGCCGAAGATGTCGCCGTCGCCCGCGGAGCCGCTGGGAGCCAGCCGGTAGATCGTGAACTTGATGGCCAGGCCGGGATCGTAATGCACGAAGTCCGAGATGCGGCTGTCGTCGATGCGGTAGAGGGCCGCCATGCTGGCGCGCGTCAACGCGCCGGAGCGCTTGACCGCCTCGTAGGTCGCGGGCTCGCGGAAGATGATGTCGAAAGTGATCTTGTTCACGCCCGCGTTCTTGCTGCGGATGGTCTTGGCCAGGGTGCTGAGTTTCTGGGTGCTCATGATCTTGCCGGCTCAGGCGCCAGCCTCGGTGAGGTGGGTCGGGAAGAGTTCGCCGGCATCGGCGACCGGCAAGGTGTGGTTCAGGGTCCAGCGGTAGGCGGCGCTGGTGCGCACCACCTCGTCCAGCGGGAAGGACACGGAGCCGGCCGTGCCCTTCACGTCGGGCAGGCGGGCGTAGAACATCTGGCGCAAGCCCGTGAGCGTCAGTTCCTCGGCCATTTCGGCGGTCGGGGCCACGCCCTGGACCATGACGCACAGCTCATGGCCCGGCTGGTCGCGCAGCGGTTCCAGGTCGCCCATGACGCCGTCGCGCCCGTAGACCTTGTAGTGCAGCTCATAGCCCGAGTGGCCGAAGCGTTCGCGCACCTTGTCGCGCGCCCACGCGATGACTCGGTCGACGTTGGCGATGGTGTAGGGGTCGCGGATGCCGCAGAGTCCCATGTAGCGTTCGCCGACCTTGCCCGAGCCTTCCAGCTTCACGCGCACCTGGGTGGCGGGCTCAAAGCGCGAACCCGTGATGCGGGTGGTCTTTTCGCTCAACTGCTCGTAGCGGCAGTCGGCCATGTCCAGCCGGCCGCCGGCGAAGAATTCCTCATAGGGATTGGAGCGTTCGTACATCGCGTGGCCCGCGACCGAGGCGATGGTGCAGCGCTGGTCGGGGTGCATGGCGGTGACGCGCACGTCCTCGGCCGAGATCTCGCCCATCACGGTTTCCTTGCCGCCATAGGGTTCGGCGCAGAACGAGGCGCATTCCAGCACCTTGCCCAGGTAATAGGCACGGTCGGCGTCGTAGCCCTGGTGCAGGGCCGGAGCGGCGAACACGGCGGCGTCCGAGCTGCGCCCGCCGATGACCACGTCCGCGCCGGCTTCGAGCAGCTTGATATAGGGGTGCACGCCGGCCACCGCCACGATGCGGTCGCTGGCGTCGAGTTCGGCCTCGGTCAGGTCGGCGTAGCCGTCCAGGCCCGCCACTTGCTGGCCGTCGCGCAGGGCGCGGCGCACGCGTTCTTTGTCGACTTCCGAATAGAAATAGCCGACCTTGAACGGCGCCAGCTTATGTTCCGCGGCAATTTCCTTGATCAGGCGCACGTACAGGTCGACGCGGCTGTTGGAGCCGGTATCGCCGGCCGACCCGATGACCATGGGCACGCCCAGCTTGCGCGCGGCCAGCAGCATCTGCTCCAGGTCGTGGCGCTGCCAGGCTTGCGGGCTGGTGGAGGTATCGGAGCCCAGCGGCACCGGACCCACGTCGTCGCTGCCCGAATCGGCGGCGATGCAGTCCGGCCCGGCGGCGACGCCGAGCTGGAAGCTCTCGGTGCGCAGGGGGGCGAATCCTAAGTGCCCATTCGGGCAGATGATGCTCATGGAACGCATGGGTGTAGTCTCTTCAGTTGAGTCGTCCGGTCTCGCTCGTACCGGCTATGACTACAACGCAAGATGCGTGCCAGTTGGCAGAAAGCGCAAATCCCGGGCATTTGCCGTGCCTGGCACCGTGGTTCATCCTGATTTGAAGGTAAATTTTCACGCAATGCGTGAATTACACGCATGAAACCTATGCCATCTTCCTATTCCGTAGCCCAGATCCGCGACGCCGAACGCCAGGCCCTGGCCGCAGGCAGGCGGCTGATGCCGTTGGCGGGGGTGGCTGCCGCCCGCTACGCCGGGGCGCGGATCCGGCCAGGGGCGGTGGTGCTGGCGCTGGCGGGCCCGGGCAACAATGGCGGCGACGCGCTCGAAACCGCAACCGGCCTGCGCGCGATGGGACACGATGTGCGGGTGCTGTTGCCCTCGGGTTCCCAGAACCTGCCCGCCGATGCCGCCCGCGCCCATGTCGGCTGGCTGGCTGCGGGCGGCGCAACCTGGTCAGAGTTGAAACCGGATTTCGTGCCGGAGCTGGTCATCGACGGCCTGTTCGGCATCGGCTTGAATCGCCCCTTGGGCGCGGACTGGCAGGCGCTGGTGGATACGGTCAACGCCTGGAATGTGCCGGTGCTGGCGCTGGACGTGCCCAGCGGCATCGACGCGGACACGGGCGCGGCGCTGGGGCGGCCGATCCAGGCGCGCTGGACCCTGTCTTTCATCGGCCGGGCGAGGGGGCTGGAAGGCCCGGGACCGGGGCGCGACGCCTGCGGCGTATCAGAGGTGGATACGCTGGGCGTAGCCATCGCCCCGGCGGCCTGAGCCCTGGGGCTGGTCTCAGGCGGGCTTGCCGCCAAAGCGCGCGGCGATATCCTCCGACAGCGGCGCGTAACGCTCGTTGTCGCGGCCGGCCAGCGCGTCCAGGTGCGCTTCCGACGCCTCGAACACCTGCCAGTAGACGCGTCCGCAGATTTCGCGGGCGGCATGCCCGGGCCAGTCCTCGGGCAGCATGGGGCCGGGCAGTTGCGGATCGTGCAGCACGATGCGGCGCCAGCTGTGCAGCAGCATGACCCGCACGATGAAGGCCTCGGCGGGCGCGGGCGGGGTCTCCAGCAGCTTTTCCAGCGGGCCGAAATTCTTGGCGAACTGGCGGTACTGCTCGGCCAGTTCGTCCAGGTTCCAGCATTGCGAGGCCAGGCTGGCTATCGGCAGGCCGCCGGCGCCGGCCAGGTCGCGGGCCGACAGCACCAGCGCCCGGTCCGGGATGCCCAGCTTTTCCAGGATGTCGTGCGCGGCGCTCGCTTCCGTGTGCGGATGGGCGAACAGCCCCGGCGCGATCATGCCGAACCCTTCCCAGACCAGTTCGCGGCGCAGTTCCGCGCGCTCGGCCAGCCCGTTGCCGGTGCGCGGCAAGGCGACCAGCGTCCATTCCCCGTTCCATTCCTGGGGCGGGCCCACATAGATGCGCTGCGAGGCGTGCGCCGTGTGGCGCAAGCCCTGCTCGGAAATCAGGTAGAGGCTGCGGCGCCCGTGGCGTTCCGATTGCAGCCAGTTCTGCGCCACCAGGCGGAAGACGCTGGTGCGCAGCAGCCGTTCATTGATGCCCAGCGGGGCCAGCAGCTCGATCAGGTCGCCCAGCCAGATGGCGCCGCCGTGCGGGGCCAGAGCGTCCCCAAGCAGGCTGACGCAGAGCGATTTCGCGCGCGGCGGATCGTTCTTGATCAGGCGTGACAGAAAGCGGTCCAGGGGCGACTGAGGGTTTGCCATTAGAGGGGGCCGCGGGCGGCCGATATCGGGATCCGCAATATGATACATAAATCCAATGTGATACAGATTTGAGTTTGACAATGAATTTTTTGTATTAAATAATCCGCCTATGACATGACGGCACTGCGGAACGTTTGCTTTGCGTTTTCGCAAACCGTCTTCAAGGAGACAAACATGTACGCTCAACTCGTCGAAACCGGCGTCAAGCAGGTCAAGACCGCGGACCAGCTCGAAGGCCGGGAACAGACGTTCCAGCGCCGGATCGACGACGGCGTCCGCATCGAGGCCAAGGACTGGATGCCGGACGCCTATCGCAAGACGCTCGTGCGCCAGATTTCCCAGCACGCGCACTCCGAAATCGTGGGCATGCTGCCCGAAGGCAACTGGATCAGCCGCGCGCCTTCACTCAAGCGCAAGGCCATCCTGTTGGCCAAGGTCCAGGACGAAGCCGGCCACGGCCTCTACCTGTACAGCGCCGCCGAAACCCTGGGCGTGTCGCGCGACGACCTGATCGACGACCTGCATGCTGGCCGCGCCAAGTACTCCAGCATCTTCAATTACCCCACGCTCAGCTGGGCCGACATCGGCATGATCGGCTGGCTGGTCGACGGCTCGGCCATCATCAACCAGATCCCGCTGTGCCGCTGTTCCTACGGCCCCTATGCGCGGGCCATGGTGCGCGTCTGTAAGGAAGAGTCCTTCCACCAGCGCCAGGGCTACGACCTGCTGATGCAGATGTGCCTGCACGGCACGCCCGAGCAGAAGGCCATGGTGCAGGACTCGCTGAACCGCTGGTGGTGGCCGGCGCTGATGATGTTCGGTCCCTCGGATGCCGACTCGCCCAACAGCGCCCAGTCCATGGCCTGGAAGATCAAGCTCTTCTCCAACGACGAACTGCGCCAGAAGATGGTGGACCAGACCGTGCCGCAGGCCGAATACCTGGGCCTGACGGTGCCGGATCCCGAACTCAAGTGGAACGCCGAACGCGGCCACTATGACTTCGGCGAGATCGATTGGTCCGAGTTCTACGCGGTGCTCAAGGGCAACGGCCCCTGCAACCGCGAACGCCTGGCCGCGCGCGTCAAGGCGCACGAGGACGGCGCCTGGGTGCGCGATGCATTGGTCGCCTACGCCGACAAGCAGGCCGAGCGCAAAGCAGCCTGAACTCGCGTCCGGGCTCCACTCTTCTTCACCACCATTGCAAACCGGAGCGCGCGGCGCGCGCCCGGCATTCGAGGATATCCATCATGAGCAAAGACTGGCCTTTGTGGGAAGTGTTCATCCGCAGCCAGCACGGCCTGGCGCACAAGCACGTCGGCAGCCTGCACGCATCCGACGCCGAAATGGCGATCAATCACGCCCGCGACGTCTACACCCGCCGCAACGAGGGCCTGAGCATCTGGGTGGTGCGCGCCTCCGATATCTCGGCCAGCAGCCCGGGCGACAAGGATCCGCTGTTCGAACCGGCCAACAGCAAGGTTTATCGGCATCCCACGTTCTTCCCGATGCCCGAAGAAATCAAGCACATGTAAGACGGCGGGGGAGACATGGACAAGACTCTGTTTGAATACCTGCTGCGCCTGGGCGATTCCTCGCTCATCCTGTCGCAGCGGCTGGGCGCCTGGACCGGCCACGGCCCCATCCTGGAAGAAGACCTGGCGCTGACCAACACCGCGCTCGACCTGCTGGGCCAGGCCCGCATGTGGCTGACGCTGGCGGGCGAGGTCGAAGGCGCCGGCCGCGACGAAGACGCGCTGGCCTACCTGCGCGACGCGCACCAGTTCCACAACGTGCTGCTGGCGGAACGCCCCAACGGCAACTACGCCGACACCATGGCGCGCCAGTTCCTGTTCGACGTCTGGCACTACTTTCTCTTGCAGCGCCTGGAGCAGTCGGGCGATGAGCGCGTCGCCGCCATCGCGGCCAAGGCCATCAAGGAAGTGACCTATCACGTGCGCCGTTCCTCGGACATGGTGGTGCGCCTGGGCGACGGCACGGCGGAAAGCCACGCCAAGATGCAGGCGGCCATCGACGACGCCTGGCGCTTCACCGGCGAGCTGTTCGCGGACGATGCCATCGACCAGGACGTCGCCGCCCGCGGCGTCGGCTGTGAGCTGTCGGCCTTGCGCCAGCCCTGGCTGGCCCACGTGCGCGAAGTGCTGGAAGAGGCCACCCTGACCGTGCCTGACGAGTCCGCCGCCAACCATCTGGCGTACCGCGGCGGCCGCCAGGGCAAGCACACCGAGGAACTGGGCTACGTGCTCGCTGAAATGCAGTTCCTGCCGCGCGCCTATCCCGGAGCCACCTGGTGAACGCGCTGGCGCCCGTATCCGCCGACCAGGTCTACACCTGGCTGCAGGAGGTCCCCGATCCGGAGATCCCCGTGCTGTCCGTGGTGGATCTGGGCGTGGTGCGCGACGTGTCCTGGGATGGCGAGGCCTGTGTCGTGGTCATCACGCCCACGTACTCCGGCTGTCCGGCCATGCGCGAGATCACCCAGGACATCCAGCAGACGTTGGCCCGCCACGGCATCGCCGAGGTCCGCGTGGAAACCCGCCTCGCGCCGGCCTGGACCACCGACTGGATGAGCGAAAAGGGACGCGAGGCGCTCAAGGGCTACGGCATCGCCGCGCCCGCCGAACGCGCCGTCGACATTTCGGGCATCAGCCGGCGCGCGTCTGGCCCCGCCATCGCCTGCCCGCGCTGCGGTTCGAAAGACACGCGCCTGGTCAGCAACTTCGGGTCCACGTCGTGCAAGGCGCTGTATCGCTGCGTGTCTTGCCGCGAGCCCTTCGATTATTTCAAGACTCACTGAGAGCGGTTTCGCAATGAGCCAGAACCAATTCCATGCCTTGACGGTGGCTTCGGTGGCGCGCAACACGCGCGACGCCGTGGTTGTGACCTTCGACCTGCCCGAGACGCTGGCGCAAGAGTTCGCCTTCCTGCCGGGCCAGTACCTGACGCTGCGCACCGAGCTGGACGGCCAGGAACAGCGCCGCTCCTACTCCATCTGTTCCGCGCCGAACGACAAGCTGCTGCGCGTGGCCATCAAGAAGGTGGACGAGGGCGTTTTTTCCAGCTGGGCCAACCATGAGCTGCAACCGGGCCAGACCCTGGAAGTCATGGCGCCGGCCGGCAACTTCACCGTCGATTTTTCGCCCGAGAACAAGCGCCACTATGTGGCGTTTGCCGTAGGCAGCGGCATCACGCCGGTGTTCTCGCTGGTCAAGACCGCGCTGTCGACCGAGCCCAATAGCAAGTTCACGTTGTTCTTCGGCAACCGCGCCTCGTCGGCCGTGCTGTTCCGCGAAGAGATCGAAGACCTGAAGAACCTCTACATGGAGCGCTTCTCGCTGGTTTACATCATGAGCCGCGAGACCCAGGACATCGAACTCTTCAACGGCCGCCTGGACGGCGACAAGGTCGACCAGCTGATGGCGGCCTGGATGAGTCCCGAGGATATCGATTACGCTTTTGTCTGTGGTCCGCAGACCATGACCGAAAGCGTGGTCGAGCGGCTGCAGGCCCGCGGCATTCCGAAGTCGAACATCAAGTTCGAACTGTTCGGCGCGCCCAAGGGGCCGCGCGCATTGCGCACCGGCCAGGACGCCCGCCAGGCGCCCGGCAAGGGCCAGTGCGAAGTGACCGTGGTGCAGGACGGCCACAGCCGCATGTTCGTGATTGAAAAGAATAAAGACAGCGTGCTGGATTCGGCGCTGGCGCAAGGGATAGAACTGCCGTATTCGTGCAAGGGCGGAGTGTGCTCCACCTGCCGCTGCAAGGTCATCGAAGGCGAGGTGGACATGGATGCCAACTTCGCCCTGGAAGACTACGAAGTGGCGCGCGGTTTCATCCTGAGCTGCCAGAGCTTCCCCGTCAGCGACCGCCTGGTCATCGACTTCGACCAGGAAACCTGACCCGGCCCGCGCCAGGCAGATAAAACCATATCCATTTGGAGAGACGCAGTGTCCCAACAATTCTTCGAACGCCACCAGCCCCTGCTGGAACAAGCCATGGCCGCAGCCTCCTTGCGCGGCTACTGGAGCCCGTTTGCCGAGTCGCCCAGCCCGCGCAACTATGGCGAGACCGCCAACGACGAGGGCCGCGCCGCCTTTGAAGCGCTGCAAGGCAAGCCTTTCCCGCTGAACCTGCATGACGCCGACGGCACCGTGGGCGGCGAGCAGTCGCCCTTTGGCTTCGACCTGGGCATTACCTATCCGCGCGTCCCCGCCGACAAGCTGATCGCCGCTTCCAAGCGCGCGCTGGAAGACTGGCGCCGCGCCGGTCCGCGCGCCTGGGTGGGCGTGTCGCTGGAAATCCTGGCCCGCCTGAACAAGCGCAGCTTCGAGATCGCCTATGCGGTCCAGCACACCACCGGCCAGGGCTTCATGATGGCCTTCCAGGCCGGCGGCCCGCACGCGCAGGACCGCGGCTTCGAAGCCGTGACCTACGCCTGGCAGGAAATGTCGCGCATCCCGGGCGTGGCCGTTTGGGAAAAGCCGCAGGGCAAGAATGACCCGATCCGCATGGAAAAGCAGTTCACCGTGGTGCCGCGCGGCGTCGCGCTGGTGATCGGCTGCTCCACCTTCCCGACCTGGAACGGCTACCCCGGCCTGTTCGCCAGCCTGGCCACCGGCAACACCGTCATCGTCAAGCCGCATCCCGGCGCGATCCTGCCCCTGGCCATCACCGTGAAGGTGGCGCGCGAAGTGCTGCAGGAAGCGGGCTTCGACCCGGACGTGGTGCTGCTGGCGGCGCACGCCGCCGGCGACGACACCGCGCAGAAGCTGGCGCTGGACCCGGCCGTCAAGATCGTCGACTTCACCGGCAGCACCGCCAACGGCGACTGGCTGGAGAACAACGCCCGCCAGGCGCTGGTCTACACCGAGAAGGCCGGCGTCAACCAGGTCATCATCGATTCCACCGACGACCTGAAGGGCGTGGCCCGCAACCTGGCGTTCTCGCTGGCCCTCTACTCGGGCCAGATGTGCACCGCGCCGCAGAACATCTATGTGCCGCGCGACGGCATCCAGACGCCGGAAGGCCGCGTCAGCTTCGATGAAGTCGCCGCCGCCCTGGGCGCCGCGGTCGAGAAGGTCGGCGCCGATGCGGCCAAGGCCGTCGAGTTGACTGGCGCGATCCAGAACCAAGGCATCGTCGAGCGCATCGAAAAGGCCCGCGCGCTGGGCCTGCCGGTGGTGGCCGACAGCAAGGCGCTGACGCACCCGCAATTTGAGAACGCCCGTGTCCGCACGCCGCTCTTGCTGCGCACGGAAGCCGGCAACGCCGCCATCAGCCAGGAATGGTTCGGTCCGATCGCCTTCGTGGTCGCCACGGATTCCACCACCCACAGCATCCAGCTGGCGCGCGACAGCGTGATCAAGCATGGCGCGTTGTCGCTGTCCGCCTACACCACCAGCGACGCCGTCGCCGACCAGGTGCAGGACGCGGCGGAAGTCTCGGGCGTGTCGCTGTCGCTGAACTTGACGGGCGGCGTGTTCGTCAACCAGACGGCCGCCTTCAGCGACTTCCACGGCACCGGCGCCAACCCGGCCGCCAACGCCGCGCTGTCGGACTCGGCTTTCGTATCCAACCGCTTCCGCGTGGTGCAAACCCGCCGTCATGTCTGAACGGGGCGGCTGACATGAGCTACCAGGATATCCAATTCGACCTGTCCGGCGGCATCGCGCGCCTGACGCTGAACCGTCCCGACAAGCTGAACAGCTTCACGGCCAACATGCACGGCGAAGTGGCCGAGGCGTTGACGCGCGTGGAAACCGAGGGCGCGCGCGTGCTGCTTCTGACCGGCGCCGGCCGCGGCTTCTGCGCCGGCCAGGACCTGAGCGAGCGTAAGCCCGCCGCCGACGGCACGCCGCCCGACCTGGGCGAGACCGTCGACAAGTTCTACGGACCGCTGGTGCGCCGCGTGAACGCCTTGCCCATGCCGGTGGTGGTGGGCGTGAATGGCGTGGCCGCCGGCGCGGGCGCCAATCTGGCGTTTGCCGGCGACATCGTCATCGCCAAGGCTTCGGCCACGTTCATCCAGTCGTTCTGCCGTCTTGGGCTGATCCCCGACACCGGCGGCACCTTCGTGCTGCCGCGCCTGGTGGGCCGCGCCCGCGCCATGGGCCTGGCCATGCTGGGGGACAAGCTCAGCGCCAAGCAGGCCGAGGAGTGGGGCCTGATCTGGCAATGCGTGGCGGACGAGGAATTCGACGCCGAACTGGAACGCCTGGCCCAGCACTTCGCCAAGGCTCCGACCAAGGGCCTGGCTTTCACCAAGCGGGCCATGCAGGCCAGCCTGGGCAACGACCTGTCCACGCAGCTGGACCTGGAACGCGACATGATGCGCGAACTCGGCCGCAGCGCGGACTACGCGGAAGGCGTGGCCGCCTTCCTGGGCAAGCGCGAACCGCAATTCAAGGGGCAATAAGAATGAACGCACACGTTCCCGCGGTCGAAGTGCCGGCCGATCCCCAGGAGCTGGCGCAGGCCGTCGGCACCGTCATGTTTGCAGGCGACGCGGCGTCGCAAGGCCTGGACATGAAAATCGAGGAAATGGCGCCGGGCTACGCGCGCCTGACCATGCGCGTGCGCGCCGACATGCTGAACGGCCACAAGACCTGCCATGGCGGATTCATCTTCGCCCTGGCGGACAGCGCCTTCGCCTTTTCCTGCAATTCGCGCAACGTCAGCACGGTGGCGTCGGGCTGCACCATCGACTACCTGGCGCCGGGCTTCGAAGGCGACCTGCTGACCGCAGTGGCGCAGGAGCGCTCGCTGGCCGGCCGCACCGGCGTCTACGACGTAACCGTGACCAACCAGGATGGGCGTAACGTGGCGCTGTTCCGCGGCCGTTCCTACCGCATCAAGGGCCAGATCGTTGGCGTCCCCGCGGACGCTTGAGCCAGCCAACCAACCAAAGATACGGCCGCGGGCCGGGCCGCGAGCGGGCAGGGCTTCCGCCCGCCGCGCGACCGGGCTCCGCGCAGAGAGAATTTCAGGAGAGAGATAACCATGTCCAACACCATGAGCAAGCCGGGGCTGGACCCCATCGAGCATGCCAGCGAGGATGAGCTGCGCGCGCTGCAACTGGAGCGGCTGAAGTGGTCGCTCAAGCATGCCTATGAAAACGTGCCGCACTACAAGAAGGCTTTCGATGAAGCCGGCGTGCATCCCGACGACCTGAAGCAGCTGTCCGATATTTCGAAGTTCCCCTTTACCACGAAGAAGGAACTGCGCGAGAACTATCCCTTCGGCATGTTCGCCGTGCCGCGCGAGCGCATCTCGCGCATCCATGCATCCAGCGGCACCACCGGCAAGCCGACGGTGGTGGGCTATACCCAGGGCGACCTGGACAACTGGGCCAACCTGGTGGCGCGTTCCATTCGCGCGGCGGGCGGCAAGCCCGGCGACACGGTGCACGTGGCCTACGGCTATGGCCTGTTCACCGGCGGCCTGGGCGCGCATTACGGCGCGGAACGCCTGGGTTGCACGGTCATCCCGATGTCGGGCGGACAGACCGAAAAGCAGGTGCAGTTGATCAACGATTTCCGTCCGGACATCATCATGGTCACGCCCTCCTACTTCTGCAATATTCTGGAGGAACAGCGCCGCCAGGGGATTGATCCGCGTCAAAGTTCGCTGCGCATCGGCATCTTCGGCGCCGAACCCTGGACCGGGCAGATGCGCGCCGACATCGAGACCGAAGCCGGCATCGACGCCGTGGATATCTACGGCTTGTCCGAAGTGATGGGGCCGGGCGTGGCCAGCGAATGCGTCGAGACCAAGGACGGCCCGGTGGTCTGGGAAGACCACTTCTACGCGGAAATCATCAATCCCGACACGGGCGAACCCGTGGCCGACGGCGAGCCGGGCGAGCTGGTGTTCACCTCGCTGACCAAGGAAGCGATGCCCATCATCCGCTACCGTACCCGCGACCTGACACGCCTGCTGCCGCCGACCGCGCGCAGCATGCGCCGCATCGGCAAGATCACCGGCCGCAGCGACGACATGCTGATCGTGCGTGGCGTCAACATGTTCCCGACCCAGGTCGAGGAACTGGTCCTGAAGATCGCCCAGCTGGCGCCGCACTATCAGCTGGTGCTGTCGCGCAGCGGAAATATGGACGAGCTGGAAATCCTGACCGAACTGCGCGCCGAGTTCTCGACCCTGTCGGATGCGGAACGCGCGAACCTGGGCAAACAGCTGCAGCACGCGGTCAAGACGCATATTGGCGTCAGCGCGCGTATCCAGGTGTCGGACTCGGGCCATGTGGAACGCACGCTGACCGGCAAGGCGCGCCGCGTGATCGACAAACGACCGAAATAAGGTCCTAAAAAAAGCAGCCGCAAGGCTGCTTTTTTTACTTGATCGCCCCGCGCACGATGCGCCGGTACCAGTAGTGCAGCAAGGCGGCCGACAGTCCCAAGCCGACCATGGCCATCAGCCACATGCTGCCCGCGCCCTGAGGAGATCCAGGGACCAGGACGGCGCGCACGCCGTCCAGACCGCCGCGGCCCGGGCCGAAGCCGAACCACCAGCCGCCGACCAGGCCCACTCCCGCCAGGGCGACCACTTGCAGCAGCAGCGGCACCACCGCCACCTTGTAGGCGCGCAGCAGGTAGGAGTTGATGCATTGCATCGAGTCGAACAGATGGAACAGGGGCAGGACGGCCAGCAGTGTGGTCGCCACCGCGGCCACCTCGGGGTTGTTGGTATAGGCGGCCAGGATGAGCGGCCGGCCCGCCAGCAGCACCGCTGCGGTGAGCAGCGCGCCCAGGATGCCCAGCGTCAGGCCCGCCATGCCGGTGCGGTGCGCATGCGCGAGATTGCCCGCGCCGATGGCTTGCGCGGTCAGGGCGGCCGTGGCCACGCCCAGCGCCATCGGCATCATGTAGCAGAGCGCGGCCAGGTTGGACATGATCTGGTGGCCGCCGGTCACGAAGGTGCCTTCGCGCGCCACCAGCAGGGCCATGAAGGTAAAGGCCGACACTTCCACCAGATACGAGCCGCCCATGGGGATGCCCAGGCGCAACAGCTCCTTGAGCGTCTTCCAGTCGGGCTTGCCGACGTGCAGCTTGAAGCGCCGGTAGTAGCGGTCATGGGTGATGACCCACAGGCCCAGGCCCAGGCTCATCCACGACACCACGGCCGTCGCCAGGCCGGCGCCCGCGGCGCCCATGGCCGGCAGGCCAAGATTGCCGTAAATGAAGAGCCAGTTGAAGAAGGCCTTGAAGACGATCGCCGTCAGGTTGATGGCCATGACCAGCTTGGGGCGCGAGACCGAGGTGCCCAGCGCGTAGATGGTGCGGAACACCAGGGCCGCGGGCAGCGCCAGCACCAGGGCCTGCAGATAGGAGCCGATGCGTTCGCGCACGCCTGGGGCGACTTCGCCCGACATGGACAGCCACATGTCCGGGAACAGCAGCAGCACCGCGCCGACCACCGACAGCCCCAGCGCCAGCCACACGCCTTGGCCCCAGCTGCGCCCAACCTCGAGGTTGCTGCCGGCGCCGAAGTGCTGGGCCAGGATGGGGATCAGGGCGTGCACCACGCCCATCAGCCCGACAAAGATGGTGATGTAGATGGACGCGGACAAGGCCATCGCCGCCAGGTCGGCGGCGCTGGCGTGGCCCGTCATGGCGGTGTCGAGCACGCCGAAGGAGATGCCGGCCCATTGGCTGACCAGTACCGGCCAGGCCTGCCGGGCGATGCCGCGCAGGGTGGCGCCGAAACTCATCGGCGCGGCGGACGCGGGCGTCATCGGGGGGCGCCGACTCTAAGCAGGCGGAACACTTCCTGGCGGTCGGCACGCCGGCCACCTTGCCACAGTACTTCGGCGCCGTCGCTGTAGGCGGCGGTATTGTCCCGCAGGCTCTGGTTGCTGGTCTGTTGCAGCACCAGCGTGCACTTGGAGTCGAACGTGAACGTCAGGTTATTGAAGATCAGGAACGAGGCGCGCTGCCCGCTGCCCAGGCTCAGTCCGCGCACGCACTCGCCGGGGCGCACGTTCTGCTCCAGCGCCTGTGCCAACTGCCCAGACACGGTGCGATAGCTGCGGGCGTAGTCCACGGCGGGCTGCCACAGCAGCACCAGCAGGATCCACGTAACGGTCAGGCCCCCGGCCGACAGCACGGTGCCGCGCCACAGCGCCTGCGGCCGCACCCGCAGCCGCCAGACCACCAGCGCGATCCAGCCCACGGTAAAAACAATGGCCAGCGCGAACGCCACCCAGGAGATCTCGGGGTCGTAGCCGGTGGTCTGGCGCGCGATATTGCGGGAAATCTGTGCCGGCCATCCGAAGTGCAGGGCGACCCAGCCCAGCCAGACCGTGGTTGCCGTCAGCGAAAAGCACATGACGGCGAACCAGTCCAGGGTGTTGACCACGCCACGGCGCAGCGTGGGCAGCGAAAACGCGCCCAACACCGCGCAAGGCACGGCCAGCAGCACATATTCGGAGTCGGACGCTTCTTCCAGGCCGAACAGCACTGCCGCGGAGCACACCAACAGGGTCAGCGGCAGCCAGATATGGGGCGCATAAAGCCAGGCGCGCCAGCGCCAGATGGCCAGCAGGGCCAACGGCCAGGTGGGCCACAGGTACCAGGGCAGGTCGCGCAGGGTGCGCCCGATGTCGTGCCAGGAGGGCACGGCGAAGGACGACAGGTTCCAGATCTTCCAGTTGCGGATCCAATACTCGCTGCTGTGGCTGGCGGGAATCCACCAGGCCAGGATCAGAAGGGCCGCCAGCAGCGCGGCCCAGGGCAGCCAGCGGCGGCATTTCCACAGCCGGCTGCGCGGATAGAAGGCCAGGGCCGCGCCCACCATGATGGGGATGGCGCCGACCCAGCCGCGGGTCAGGAAGCTGGCCGCCAGGGCAATGCCCAGGGTGGTGCTGCCGGTGAAGGGCCGGTCTATGCTGCGCGCCAGCGAATAGAAGGCCAGCGCCTGCCACGCCATGATGGCGGGCACGACGGTGGTTTCGTGGGTGCGCTGCAGGATGCCGACCGTGGCCAGCAGCAGGAGCAGCGCGGCGTCGGCCAGCATGCGCCCGTAATCACGAGGTTCGGGTTCGCCGCCGAAGGGCAGGGCCAGCGGCTGCGCTTCGGCGCGGCGGCCCAGCAGGTAGGTGCCGTACCAGACGCTGGTCGCGGTGATGCCGAACCACAGCAGATTGGGCAGGCGGCCGGCGGTGATGTCGCCGATGAAGGGGCCGAACAGCCAGATGCAGATCGCGCCCACCCAGGTGATCAGCGGCCCTTCCTCGGCGTGGGCCAGGTGCCCCACCTGCGGCAGCAGCCAGGTGATGCCGCCTTCGCGGATCGCCGTGACCATGGTCGCCAGCCCCACCGCATCATCAGTTTTCCACGGGTCGCGCATGAACAGGCCGGCCACGATATAGGCCAGCGACAAGCCCAGCAGGATCAGCCTGGGCAGTTTCGCGGTGGCCACGGACGTGAGCCGGGCCGGAGTGGAAATGGAAAGTGGGGACACGGGCGTTAATGTAACCGAGTGGTCTGATTGCGCTAGTACCCGGCGTCAAGATTGAACTGCCAGGGAGAAAAAAAAGCAGCCCGGAGGCTGCCTTTTTGCTGCGGCTCCCGCGGGAGCGACAGGATCAGGAAGCGGACTTGACCGTGCCGGCAGTGCGGGCGAAACGGGCGCGGAACTTTTCCACGCGGCCGGTTTCGACGATGCGGGTCTGGGCGCCCGTGTAGAACGGGTGCGATTCGGAGGTCACGTCGCACTTGAAGAGCGGGTACGTCTTGCCGTCGATTTCAACGGTTTCGCGCGTGTGCACGGTCGAACGGGTGATGAACTTGTTGCCCGTTTGCAGATCGGCGAAGACGACTTCGCGGTATTCGGGGTGAATGCCTTCTTTCATGGTGCTTTCCTAGGGCTCTTCCGAGCCTTGCAAGTTGTTAGGGTCGCCAGCCAGGAAGCGCGGTAATCCCGTCCGCCCGGCAAATCCGCCGATATGCTCATCGGGTTTGCCCAGCGGCCGGATACTCGTCGACTATTCCAGCCACGTATCCAAAAAGTAACCCCAAATTCTAGCATGGGAATTTTGGCTCGGCCAAGAGGAAAGGAGGCCCTTGGGGAGGGGCGCCCTTGCCAAAATTGGGGTCGGATAAGGGTTTAAAGATCCGTGCGCAGCTTCCAGATCTCGGGGAACAGCACCACTTCCAGCATGCGCCGCAGGTAATCGACCCCCGACGTGCCGCCAGTGCCGCGCTTGAAGCCGATGACGCGTTCGACGGTGGTGACGTGGCGAAAGCGCCACAGGCGGAATGCGTCTTCCAGGTCGGTCAGCTTTTCCCCTAGCTGGTACAGGTCCCAGTAGCGGTCGGGCTCGCGGTAGACCGTCAGCCAGGCGGCCTCCACGCCGGCCGACGCCTGGTAGGGCTGGGTCCAGTCGCGTTCGAGGTGGTCGGCCGGCACGTCCAGGCCGTGGCGGGCCAGCAGCCGCAAAGCCTCGTCGTACAGCGACGGGGCTTCATAGGCGCTGCGCACCTGGGCCAGCAGGTCGTCGCGGTGCGCATGCGGCTTGAGCATGGCGGCGTTCTTGTTGCCCAACAGGAATTCGACCTGGCGGTACTGGTAGCTCTGGAATCCGCTGGAACGCGCCAGATAGGGGCGCAGCGCGGAGTATTCGGGCGGGGTCATGGTTGCCAGCACGTCCCAGGCATGGACCAGCTGTTCCATGATCTTGCTGACGCGGGCCAGCATCTTGAAGGCGGGTTGCAGCCGGTCGGCGGCCACGTTGGCGATGGCGGCGCGCAGTTCGTGCAGCATCAGCTTCATCCAGAGTTCGCTGGTCTGGTGCTGGATGATGAAGAGCATCTCGTTGTGCTCGGGCGACAGCGGATGCTGCGCGCCCAGCAGTTCGTCCAGATGCAGGTAGTCGCCGTAGGTCATGTCGCGCGTGAAATCCAACTGCGCTTTTTCCTGGCGGACGATGTCCTCGGGGCGTTCGGAGTGGCTCATGCGCGGTCTCCCTGGCAGGGCGGGGCGGCGCGGCGCGCGGATGCGGGCAGGGCGCGCCACGAGGGCGCATGGGGACGGGCGCGGGCAAGCGTCGCGTGCGGATCGGAATGGTGTTTCATGGTCGAGCTTCCAGAACTGGCGGCCGATTTCGGATCGGCCGCCCATGGCCAGCGGACCAGCCTACAGTTCGCGCAAGACGGCGCGGACCGGGCTGGCATCGGCCTGGACCAGCGCCAACGGCAGTGCGATCAACTCGTAATCGCCTTCCGGCACATCGTCGAGCACCAGGTTCTCCAGTACCCGCATGTCGTGCCGCAAGATCGTGTGGTGGCTGTCCAGGGTCTTGCTGGACGCGGGGTCGATGCTGGCCGTATCCAGGCCAATCAGCATGACGCCGCGTTCGGCCAGCCATTCGATGGTCTGGGGCGCGTAGGCGGAAAAATCGTCGGTCCACCAGTCCTGCGCGGCATGCTTGGCGGTGCGGACCAGCACGCGGGGCGGCAGGTTCAAGGCCGCATGGGCCACGTGGTCCACCGTGATGAGGGGGCCGCAATCGATGGCGTGTATGACGCGACAGGGCCCCAGGAACGGTTCCAGGGACACTGCGCCGATGGCGGCGGCGCCGTTCTGGTAGTGCAGGGGCGCGTCAGCATGCGCGCCGATGTGCGGCGACAGCGTGATTTCGCTGACGTTCACCGGGCAGCCGGGCGTAAGCGACCATTTCCATTGCTGGCGGTACGGCGTGTCGCCAGGAAAGACTGGCGACGCCGTGGAGACGGGCGGGGAGATGTCCCACAAGCGTTTCATGTCAGGCGGAATGGGTCGGAAGATGCGTTAAGCCTAAAACAATTGCGGGCGCTAGTCTAACGAATTCGGGAGCTGTCCGCAGCCCCTACAGGCCGCCGAGTTCGGCCATGGAGATGACCGTCCCGGCGGCGACGATCAGATGGTCCACCAGCCGGATGTCCACCAGCGCCAACGCCTGTTTCAGGTGCTGCGTGAAGCCGCGGTCCGCGGCGCTGGGCTCGGCCAGGCCGGACGGATGGTTATGGGCGATGATCAGGGCCGCCGCATGGTGCCGCAGCGCCTCGCGCACGACCTCGCGGGGGTAGACCGATGCCTGGGACAGGGTGCCGCGCGCCAGCTCGCCCGTGGCGATGAGTCGCAGCCGGTTGTCCAGATAGAGCGCGATGCAGTGTTCCACCTGGCGGTGCCCCAGCGCCATTTTGCAATATTCCTTTACCTGCAACGGGTGGGCCAGGTTGCTATTGCGGGTCAGATCCTCTTCGATGGCGCGGCGCGCCAGTTCCAGCAGGGCGACCAGCATGCAGGCCTTGGCCGCACCCAGGCCGGGGACCGCGGTCAGTTCCTCGGGCGTCGCGCCCAGCAGGCCCCGCAGGCCGCCGAATCTGGCCAGCAACTGGCTGCCCAATTGCACCACGTCCAGGCCGGGAATGCCGGTGCGCAGGGCGATGGCGAGCAATTCCGAGTCCTGGAGCGATCCGGCGCCGTGGCGCAGCAAGCGCTCCCTGGGGCGCTCGTGTTTGGGCAGCCGATCGGACAATTTCATAAGAGGCTCTAAAATCAAGGTTTATTCAATTGCATATACGGTGGCAGATCTTGAGCATCGCCTCTAACGAAGTGAACGTTTTTGTCCGTCCGGATTCCTACCTGACGCTGCACTACCGCATCACGCTGGCCTCCGGGCCGGGCAAGGATTCCGTGTTCGCCGACACCTTCGACGGCCGTCCCGGCACGCTGCAGATGGGCAGCGGCCAATGGGCGCCCGGCCTGGAAGCGGCGCTGGTCGGCCGCGCCGAAGGCGAGCGCTTCAGCGTCACGGTCGAGCCGGCCGACGCTTATGGCGAGCGCAACCCCGAGCTCATTCAGCGCGTCACGCGCGCCATGCTGGCTGAGCATGCGGGCGCCGACGCCACCTTCGAGCCGGGCGACCTGGTGGAATTCGCCGCGCCCAATGGCGGACGCTATTCGGGCGTCCTGAAGGAAATCAACGACGAATCGGCCCTGTTCGATTTCAACCACCCGCTCGCGGGCATCAGCTTGCGGGTCGACGTGGCGCTCTTGGGAGTCCTCTGATGAGCCAGGTTGTCACCGCCGCCGACGCCGAAGTCCTGCTGGCGCAGCCGCGCGGCTTCTGTGCCGGCGTGGATCGCGCCATCGACATCGTCGAACGCGCGCTCGAACTGCACGGCGCGCCCATCTACGTGCGCCACGAGATCGTCCACAACCGCTACGTGGTCGAAGACCTGCGCGCCAAGGGCGCCATCTTCATTGACGAGCTGGACGACGCGCCCGCCGGCGCCATCGTGGTGTTCTCGGCGCACGGCGTGTCCAAGGCGGTGCGGGCCGAGGCCGATTCGCGCGGGCTGCGCGTGTTCGACGCCACCTGCCCGCTGGTCACCAAGGTCCATATCGAGGTGGCCCGCATGCGCGCCGCCGGCCGCGAGATCATCATGATCGGCCACAAAGGTCATCCCGAAGTCGAAGGCACGCTGGGCCAGGCCCAGGGCGGCATGTACCTGGTCGAGACCGTCGAGGACGTCGCCGGCCTGCAGGTGGCCGACCCCGAAAACCTGGCCTACGTCACGCAGACCACCTTGTCGGTGGATGACGCGGCGGCCGTGTCGCGGGCGCTGAAGGAGCGCTTCCCCAGCATCGTCGAGCCCAAGAAAAGCGATATCTGCTACGCCACCCAGAACCGCCAGGACGCGGTCAAGGTGATGGCGCCGGATTGCGACCTGGTGCTGGTGGTGGGCAGCCCCAATAGTTCCAACTCCAACCGGCTGCGCGAAGTGGCCGAGCGCAAGGGCGTGGCGTCCTACCTGATCGATGGTGCGCAGTCCATCGATCCGGCCTGGCTGGTGGATCGCAAGCGTATCGGCGTGACGGCGGGCGCATCCGCGCCCGAGATCCTGGTGCAGCAGGTCATCGACCGGGTCAAGGAATTGGGCGCGGTGTCGGTGCGCACCATGCCGGGCCTGGAAGAGAATGTGGCGTTCCCGCTGCCCAAGGGCCTGTCCCGCAAGTCGGCGCAGACGGAATCGCTGGAATAAGCAGGCGGGCGCCGCGCGACCGCGCGGCGCTGCCGCATCAGAACATCAAGGAGACTTCATGCAGTTGTACAGCTACTTTCGCAGCTCGGCCGCGTACCGGGTGCGCATCGCCCTGAATCTCAAGGGGCTGCCCTACGAATACCTGCCCGTGCATCTGCTGAAGGACGGCGGCCAGCAGCTGTCGGCGGATTACCGCAAGGTGAATCCGACCGCGCTGGTGCCCACGCTGGTCGACGGCGACGCCGTCATCGGCCAGTCGCTGGCCATCATTGAATACCTGGAAGAAACGCATCCCGAGGTGCCGCTGCTGCCGGCGGACGCGATAGGCCGCGCTCGGGTGCGCGACCTGGCGCTGGGCATCGCCTGCGACACGCATCCCTTGAACAATCTGCGCGTGCTGAAGTACCTGAAGCACACCCTGGGCGTGGACGAGGCCGCCAAGACCGCCTGGTACAAGCACTGGGTGCATCAGGGCCTGGAGGCCCTGGAGGCGCAGCTGGCGGGCTCTGCCGCCACCGGCCGTTTCTGCCATGGCGACACGCCCACGATCGCCGACCTGTGCCTGGTGCCCCAGGTGGCGAACGCCCAGCGTTTCGACTGCGATCTGTCGGCCATGCCCAACGTCGTGCGTATTGATGCCGCCTGCCGCGCGCTGCCGGCCTTCGATGCGGCCGCGCCGGGCAAGCAGCCCGACGCGGAGTAGCGGCTAACCGGGTGCGGACCGGCTCAGCCGATCTGCACCGGCACGAAGATCTTGTCTTCGCCGCGCTGTACCAGCAGGGCGACCGTCTTGCCCGCCTTGGACAGCGCTTCCTTGACCTGCGCGACGTTGTGCACGGGCACCCCGTTCAAGGACAGCAGCACGTCGCCCGGTTCGATCCCGGCCTTGGCGGCCGGCCCGATCGAGCGTTCGATCAGCAGGCCTTCGGCGCCGGCCGCCTGCTGCTCCTGCGGGCTCAGCGGACGCAGCGCCAGGCCGAGCTGGCCGCGCTGCACCTCCTGCTCTCCCGCCGAGGCCTGGGTCTTGTCCTTGGGTATGCCGCCCAGGGTGGCGACCAGTTCCTTTTGCGAACCGTTGCGCCAGACGTCCAGCTTGATCTTCTCGCCCGGCGTGGCCAGCGTGATGGTGGAGGCCAGATCGCCTGATGACACGATGGTCTTGCCGTCGATCTTGCGCACCACGTCGCCGGGCTGCAGGCCGGCCTTGTCGGCTGCGCTGCCTTTCTCCACGCTGGACACCAGCGCGCCCGAGGGCGTATCCAGCTTGAAAGAGTTGGCCAGGTCCTGGTTCACTTCCTGCACCGTTACGCCCAGCCTGGCGTGCTGCACCTTGCCGTGCTCCAGGATCTGGTCCTTGATCTTGTAGGCCACGTCGATCGGAATCGAGAACGACAAGCCCTGGAATCCGCCGGTGCGGCTGTAGATCTGCGAGTTGATGCCCACCACTTCGCCGCGGTCGTTGAACAGCGGGCCGCCCGAGTTGCCGGGATTCACCGCCACGTCCGTCTGGATGAAAGGCACCGAGGTGTCGTCCGGCAGCGAGCGGCCCTTGGCGCTGACGATGCCGGCGGTGGCCGTGTTTTCGAGGCCGTAGGGCGAGCCGATGGCCAGCACCCATTCGCCTACCTGCAGCTGGTTGACGTCGCCCACCTTCACCACCGGCAGGTTCTTGGCGTCGATCTTGAGGACGGCCACGTCGGTCTGTGGATCCGAGCCCAGCACCTTGGCCTTGTACTCGCGGCGGTCGGTCAGCTTGACCGTGACTTCCTTGGCGTCCTGGACTACGTGCGCATTGGTCAGGATGGTGCCGTCGGCGCTGACGATGAAGCCGGAGCCTTCGCCGCGCATGGGCACTTCGCGCGAAGGCCTTTGGCCGCGCGCGCCGGGAATCTGGCCGAAGAACTGGGCAAAGGGATCGCCTTCGTCGGCGGAAACCTTGCGGGTGCCGCTGACGCTGATGTTCACCACGGCCGGGCCGAAGTCGCGCGTGATCTGTGCGAAGTTGGGCGGGCTGGACGTGCCGGGCGCCTGGAGGGAGGAGGTAATGGCCGGCGCGTTGGCCGCCATCGAAACGCCGCCGGTGAAGGCGGTTGCGCTCGCGCCGCCTATGGCGCCGGCTGCCAGCAGCGCCAGCACCAGGCGCGAGGGTTTCATTTGGGTGGTCTTCATGTCGGCTCCTGCGTTCATGTTGAAGGACATGGCGCTATCTTCGGGCCTGACACTTAGGCGAGCCTTAAGTCGGGAAAGCCACCTTCACGCGCAGGCCCTGGCCGGCCGGCGTGTCCTGCAGCGTTATCGCCGCGCCGTGCTGGTTGGCGATGCTGCGCGCGATCGCCAGTCCCAGGCCGCTGCCATGCTGCGCATTGCCTTCGACGCGGTAGAAGCGGTCGAACACGCGTTCCCTCTCTTCCGGCGCGACACCGGGGCCTTCATCGTCGATCAGCAGGGCGACTTCATGGGCGGCCTGTTCCAGGTGGAGGTGGACGCGCTTGCCGGCGGGGGTGTACTTGATGGCGTTGTCCAGCAGATTGCGCACCAGCAGCGTCAACGCATCGCGGTGTCCTTGCACCCATGCCTGTGGCGCGCCGTCCAGGTCGATGCTGATCGTCTTGGCGTTGGCCTGGGGCAGCATCTCGGAGAGCGCCTGGCGCAACACGTCGGCCAGGTCCACGGCTTCAGGAGGCGTCTGTTCTGCCGCGCTTTCATGGCGCGCCATCGACAACAACTGTTCCACCAGGCGCGTGGCGCGGTCGATGCCGGCAGCCAGGCGCTGCTCGGCCAGCTTGCGCGTCTCCGCGTCGCCCGCGCGTTGCAGCGCCTGTAGTTGCAGCCGCAGCGCGGTCAGCGGTGAACGCAGCTCATGCGCTGCATCGCCCACGAATTGCTTCTGCTGCGCGAAGGCGCCGCGCATGCGTTCCAGGAGCAGGTTCAGTTCCTGGACCAGCGGCCGGATCTCGTCGGGCAAGCCTTGCACGCTGACGGGGGAGAGGTCCTCGGGCTGCCGCGCCGCGACCTGGGCGCGCGCGCGCTTCACGGGGCGCAGCGACCAGCTCACCACGCACCAGACGATCAGCATCAGCAGGGGCGCCGCGGCGGCGATGGGGGCAATGGTGCGTAGCGCCAGCGCGCGCGCCATGCTGGTGCGCACGCCCATGTCCTGCGCCACCTGGATGACCTGGAAGGGCGTGGCCAGCGAATATACGCGGTAGGTGCTGCCCTCCATTTTCGCATCGGAGAAGCCGAGCACGATCTGGTCTGGCAGTGGGCGGCGCGAGCGGGAATTGAAGACGCGCAGGCCGTCGGGCGTCCAGATCTGGATGATCAAGTCGTCGGCGACGGGAGAGCCCGCGCCGCGCGCGTGCGTCGGGCCTGTGCTGAGCAGCCCGTCGCCGGTCCCCAGCGACAGGGCGGTGCGCTGCAGCAGCGAATCGAAGATGTCGTCGGCTTGCGCCAAGGTGCTGCGGTAGGCGATGGCGCCTTGCACCAGCGCGCCGACCACGATGGCGGCCAACAGGAAAAAAAGCAGCCTGGCTCTCAGTGAGTAGCTAAGCGGAATGCTCATGTTTTGGGGATGACATAGCCGACGCCTCTGACGTTCTGGATCAGGTTCGGACCTAGCTTCTTGCGCAGGCCATGAATATAAACCTCAACCGCGTTGCTGCTGATGCTCTCTTTCCAGCTATACAGCTTTTCTTCCAGCTGGGCGCGGGAGAAGATCATGCCGGGACGCGCGATCAACGGTTCGAGCACGGCCCATTCGCGCGCGGTCAGCGTCACGGGGGTGCCGTCCACCATGGCCGCGTGCGACTGGGGGTCGATGGTGATGCCCTCGTGTTCGAACACCGGCTCGGCGCGGCCGGCGCTGCGCCGGATCAGGGCGCGCATGCGGGCCAGCAGCTCGTCCACGTCGTAGGGCTTGACCACGTAGTCGTCGGCGCCGGCGTCCAGGCCCGCGATGCGGTCGCTCACGGCGTCGCGGGCGGTGGCGATCAGCACCGGCGTGCGGTCCTTGCGCGCGCGCAGGTCGCGCAACAGCGACAGGCCGTCGCGCTTGGGCAGGCCCAGGTCCAGCAGTATGAGGTCGTAGGTGTCGGTGCGCAGCGCGAGTTCCGCCGCATTGCCGTCCTTGACCCAGTCGACGGCGTAGTGTTCGGCGCGCAGGAAGTCCAGCACGCTCTCGCCTATCATGAGATCGTCTTCAACAAGAAGGATGCGCATGGTCGTGTCCGCCAGGATGGTCCAGCAGGTTGGATGCGCGGTGGCGGGCGGGAGTTCCCGGGCGAGGGTGCGGCGCGGAACGGGCGCGGAAATGAAAAAAGCAGCCCGAGAGGGCTGCTTCTTGAAATCTGGTGCCGGCAATAGGAGTCGAACCTACGACCTTCGCATTACGAATGCGCTGCTCTACCAACTGAGCTATGCCGGCAAGACCATTTGCTTCGTTCCGGTGATGCTGGAACCGCAAGCAAAACATCTTTGTTTTTCCTGTCTCGTGGCCCTGATTTATGGGGTCCGATCTGGAAAGACCGAGATCATATCAGAGTTTTTTGGCGATGGGAAACCATGCGCTCAAAACGCAGTGAAAATTGAGCGATTTGCACAGTCTGATTTTTTAGTTCATAATCTCGTTTCTTAGCAGTTCCCCGATAGCTCAGTCGGTAGAGCGACGGACTGTTAATCCGCAGGTCGCTGGTTCGAGCCCAGCTCGGGGAGCCAAAGAATTCAGGGCCATTCACGCAAGTGAATGGCCCTTTTGGTTTGCTGCATCGGATCTGTCATGGAAGATCGGGCATGGACGACAAGCGCATAGGCGTGACGGTGATTTCCGGTTTTCTGGGCAGCGGCAAGACGTCGTTGCTCAACCGGCTGTTGCGGGATCCGGCGTACGCCGATGCCGTCGTCATCGTCAATGAATACGGCGAAGTGGGCGTCGATCATCATCTGGTGCGGCAGGCCCGCGACAACATCGTGCTGGTCGAGGGCGGTTGCCTGTGCTGCGTCGTCAGTGGCGCGGTGGTCGATGCCTTGCGCGATTTGTTCATGCTCGCGCTCAGCCGCAAGATCAAACCCTTTCGCCGCGTGCTCATCGAAACCAGCGGGCTGGCCGATCCTGCGCCCATCCTGTTCACCCTCAGGCACGACCGCTTCCTGGCCGAGCGCTATGCGTACCGGGGAGCGATCGTCCTGGTGGATGCGCGCAACGGCCTGGATCAATTGGAGCGGCAACCCGAGGCGCCGCGGCAACTGGCCTTGGCGGATGTCGTGGTGTTCAGCAAGCCGGACCTGTCGGACGAGGCGAGCCTGGACCGCCTGGGGCAGGCGGTCGCCGACATCAATCCGGGTGCGCAACGTTGCGTCCAATGGCCCGATGCGCCGCTTGCCGATGCGCTGCGCCTGGGGCTGGATAGGCAGGCCAGGCGCGATGGCGCTGCCCTGGCGGGTTGGCTGCGGCCATTTGCCCAGCCTCGGGCGGCCCGCCATGGAAGCGTGGGCAGTTTCTCCCTGGTTTTGGCTGTTCCCGTCGGACGGGCGGCGTTTCTGGCCGGCATGTCGCGGATCCTGGAGCGCTACGGGCAGGGCTTGCTGCGTATGAAGGGCTTGGTATGTTTCGAGGGCGAGATGCTGCCGTGCGAGGTGCATGGCGTGCATGGCGAGCTCTATCCGGTGAATCAACTCGATCAATGGCCGGACGGCGAGCAGGTGTCGCGGCTGGTCTGCATCTTGCGAGGGCCTGAGGTGGCGGAGGTTCGCGCTGCTCTGGGTGCCGCGCTTGGGCAGTCCATCCTTTGATTGTCCGTGGCTGACGGTCTGGGCCTTCCGGATGGTGGTCTTGATTTTGATGTCGGCGTTGCACCGAAATACGGTATAACCGGAGCGGTCTGGTGCAAGAATCGAGACAATCATGGATCGTTTGAAAGCCATGCAGGTGTTCGTGGAGGTCGCTGACAGGGGTAGCCTGTCGGCGGCGGCGATTCATCTGGATATGTCGCGCGCCATGGTGTCGCGCTATCTGGCGGAAATGGAGCAGTGGGTGGGAGTGCGCTTGTTGCATCGCACGACACGGCGCCTGAGCCTGACGCCCGCCGGCGCTGAAACGCTGCCGCGCTGCCGGCAGATGCTGGACATGGTGGGGGATCTGCGCAATGCCGTATCGACTCCGGACGACACGCCGCGGGGCCTGCTGCGCATCACCACCAGCATGTCGTTCGGCTCCCGGCATCTGGCCAGCGCCATCACCGATTACGTCAAGCTGCATCCGGGCACTTCGGTCGATCTGATGCTGGTGGATCGCGCCGTCAATCTGGTGGAAGAGCGCGTGGACCTGGCCGTGCGCATCACCAATGATCTGGATCCCAATCTGATCGCCCGCAAGCTTGCTGTCTGCCGTTCGGTGGTGTGCGCCTCGCCCGAGTATCTGCAGCGCGAAGGCGTGCCGGCCCGTATCGAGGACCTGTCCTTGCGCAATTGCCTGACTCACTCCTACTTCGGCAAAAGCCTGTGGCGCTTCGAGCGCGACGGCGAACCGGTGGATGTGCCCGTCAGCGGCAACATCAGCGCGAATGAGGTGTCGGTGCTGTCGCGCGCGGCGCTGGAAGGGGCGGGCATTGCCATGCTGCCGACTTACTACGCCGCGGACGACATTGCCTCGGGCCGCTTGCGGGCCATCCTGACCCAAAGCAAGCCTCAGGAGCTGGGCATTTACGGGGTTTACGTCTCGCGCCGCCAGATGCCGCTGATCTTGCGGTCCATGCTGGATTTTCTGGTGGGTCGCCTGGAATCCACGCCATGGGACAAGCCTGCACCGTAGTTTTCGCGCCGCGTTCGGCGTCGCTCGGGCTTGAGGGTGGGGTATATGGCGGTATAATCGAACAACTGCTTGAACATGCTAGGCGCGATGGGCTTATGCCTGTCAGCGTGTAGTTTTATAAAACATCCAAGAATCGTGGTTGCAGCTCAGGTGGGCTGCGGCATCGCGGAACCCGTTTCCGCATGCGCCAGGGGAAGCTTATCGGGTTTATGGAATGCTGCGGCCAGTCCGCGCAGCCCGAGCCTCGATGATTCAGGTCCTTGATATCGATTGCCGCAGGAAGACGGCGCCGGGTTGCTGGCGTGCTCTGCGGGCTGGCCGGCGATTTCTGCCGGCTTTTCCAGAATTTGCTTGAGTGTTTGCCGTGCGGGTCACGGCAGGCATTCCGCCCAATCCCGATTGGCGCGGTCGTTTCGGCACATGTCCGGGGTACGCATATCCGGGGCGCATGGCGGTAAACACAGGAATCCAGTGAAAATTTCGCAAACCAATGCTGTCTGTTGCTGGCGAGCCGCCGAGGCTGCCGGTCCGGCGGCGGGTGCGCGTGCCGGCGTGCCGGGGTTGCGTGCGTTGGCTGGTTTGCCGTACTTGTGGATTTTTTCCGGCGCCGCAAATGAAAAAGGCCCGGCGCGTGCGCCAGGCCTGAATCAATTTGGTTGCGGGGGCAGGATTTGAACCTACGACCTTCGGGTTATGAGCCCGACGAGCTGCCAGACTGCTCCACCCCGCGTCTGAGAAATGAATAGTAGCCTTATTTTCAACCTAGCGCAAGTTAGCCCTTTTTGAATTTGAATGTCGATGAACGATAGCGAGGCAATACTCGTGTTGGAAACCGCGCTGCTTTGCGCGGCGCAGCCGATGCACCTGTCCGATATGCGCAAGCTGTTCGGGGACGATGAACAATTCGACAACAGCGCGTTGCGCGCGTTGCTGGAAACGCTGCAGGCCAATTGGGCTGACGGCGGCCTGGAGTTGGTGCAATTGGCCACCGGGTGGCGCTTTCAGAGCCGCCCGCGCATGCAGCGCTACCTTGAGCGCCTCAATCCGGAAAAACCGCCGAAGTACTCGCGCGCCGTGATGGAAACGCTGGCCATCGTGGCCTGGCGCCAGCCGGTGACGCGGGGCGACATCGAGGATATCCGCGGTGTCACCGTGTCTTCCCAGATCGTGAAAGCGCTCGAGGATCGGGGGTGGATCGAGGTCATCGGCCACCGCGACGCGCCGGGCCGCCCGGCGTTGTTCGGCACCACGCGCCAGTTTCTGGATGATCTGGGCCTGCGTGCCCTGGACGAATTGCCTGCGCTCGAGTCCGCGCAGGCGGCCGCGGCGCTCGCCGGGCTGGATCTGGGCGAAGTGCAGCAGGTGCTGGGTGGGGAAGAGGCTGCGGCCGAAGGCGATGTGCCTGGCGACCGCGAGGAAGCCGCCGGCCAGCAGCCTGAGGGCGTGGCCGAGGTTGCGGCGGATGCCGCGGGCGACGCAGATTCCGCGGGCGAGGATGGCGTCGAAATGGGCGCGCGCTCCGAAGGCGAGCTCGCCGTGGCGGGCGAGGACGGGGAGTCCGAGGTCAGTATTCCGGTTGCGGAATTGTCTGTTTCGGAACAGGATGTACCCATAGCTCCCGTCGATAGCGTAGAATCCGTGCTTTCGCGCACAGAAGAAGGCGCGGATCCCGCTGACGAATCCACCGTCCGGGAGCAAGCCGAAGGCTTGTCCAATACGTCAGCCATGTCCGGTTTTCCCGACGACGCGGCTGACAACGACATTTCCAATATGGCCGCCGATGCCCCAGAAGCCGGTGCTGCAAAGGAAAGCGTCGAGAACGCAAAACACGCGGAACCGACCGACCCGATTGACGAGACCGATACTGCGGCGCCTGACGCCGCCGGGCATGAGCCCGCTTCCGGTCTTGCCGATCCTGTTCGGCCTGGCCCGGATGCCGCCTCCCCGGAATCGGACGAGGCAGGCTTTGAGCGGCCCGAGGCTGATCGAGAGCCGGCGTCCCCAGATGATGACGAGCCTGCCGCAGGCAGGCCTACCCAAGTTTGAAATTCGGAGCTGTCCCAGTGACAACGAATACAGCAATGCAGGACGACAATCCCCGTTCGGATGATGCCGCTTCCAACGGCCAGCCGGAATCCGCCGCGCGCGAGCCGGCAGCAGAAGGCGAGGCGGGCGCCCGCGGCCGAGGCCGCAAGCTGAGAACGCCGTTCCGCCGCCGCCGCGGCGATGCTGCCGCCGAGCAGGCGCCGGCAGGCGAGGCTCAGCCGGCTGCCGCTGCCGCAGTCCAGGCCGAGCCGCAGGAATCGCGCGGCACGGAGCAGGAGGCCGAGCAGGCGTTGTCGTACCTGGAAACCGCTGACCGCATGGAGCAGCGCCTGGGCAAGTACCTGAACAGCGATTCGGTCATGCCCAAGCTGCACAAGGTGCTGGCTGACGCCGGCATCGGTTCGCGCCGCGAAATGGAAGAACTGATCGTCGCGGGCCGGGTGTCGGTCAACGGCGAGCCCGCCCATATCGGCCAGCGCGTGGCGCCCAACGATCAAGTCCGCGTCAATGGCAAGCCCATCATGCGCGTGAATACGAAGAAGCCGCCGCGCGTGATCCTGTATCACAAGCCCGCCGGCGAAATCGTCAGCCACGACGATCCGGGCGGCCGCGCCAGCGTCTTTGCCCGCCTGCCCAAGCTGCGCACGGGCAAATGGCTGTCGGTGGGGCGTCTGGACCTGAACACAGAGGGTCTGCTGATCTTCACGACGTCCGGCGACATGGCCAACCGCATCATGCACCCGCGCTACGGCACGGAACGCGAATACGCGGTCCGCGTGCTGGGCGAGATGGACGAGGCCCAGCGCCAGTCGCTGGTCGATGGCATCGAGCTGGAAGACGGGCTGGCCGCGTTCGGCGCGCTGGACTACCTGGGTGGCGACGGCAGTAACCGCTGGTATCGGGTCACCCTGCAGGAAGGCCGCAATCGCGAAGTCCGCCGCATGTTCGAGGCCGTGGGCGTCACGGTCAGCCGGCTGATCCGCACCCGTTTCGGTGATGTGGTCCTGCCGCGCACGCTGCGCCGCGGCCGCTGGGAGGAGCTGGATGCCTCACTGGTCACGGCGTTGATGGTCCAGCTGGGCCTGGTGCGCGATGACGACGAAGCCGGCGGCAACCGCCGCCGCTCCAAGCAGCCGCAATCGCATGACAGCGCGCTGCCCCCGGGCTTTGGCACCATGGACCGCAACGGCTTGAACGGCGCCCGCATCGGCCGTCGCGGCAAGCTGCAGGGCGGCCGCTTGGGCAGCGCCGGCCAGGCGGCCGCGTGTCCGTCGGATCCCTTTGGTACGGGTTTGATGATTGCCGGTGGTTATGCCAATGGCCATCCCCTGTCGGGAGAAGGCGCTGGCGGCAACCGCAAGGGCGGCAAGCCTGGCGGCGGCCGTTCCGCGGCCGCAGGCGGCAAGCCGGGTGGCAAGCCGGGCGGCAGGCCCGCCGGCAACGCTGGCAAATCTGGCGGCAAGCCGCGAGGTCCGCGGGCAGCCGCGGCTGGCGGGCAGCCTGGCAATGCGGCGTCGGCCGATGCTGGTTTCGGCAATGCCGCCGAGGCGCCGGCTGGCGGCGCGCGCAGGCCGGCGGGCGGCAAGCC
>NZ_JCBAMT010000073.1:0-34137 GCF_059760445.1 Achromobacter sp. D7-1
CGCCAGGAGAATCTGGCGCCGGCCTTTTTTTCCGCTCAGACTATGAGCGAGAAATCTATTCCTTGCCCGTCATCACCATATGCGCCAGCGCATCCGCATCCAGCCCGGCCACGTCGCGCTCGATGACTTTGGCGCCGCTCTTCAGGATCGCGACCCGGTCCGCAAGCGCCACCACGTCGGCCATGTTGTGGCTGATGAGGATGACGGTACGGCCTTCCTCGCGCAGCTTGCGCACCAGGTTCAGCACCAGCGCGGTTTCCTTGACGCCCAGCGCGGCGGTGGGCTCGTCCATGATGACGACGCGGGCGTCCCAGCGCAGGGCGCGGGCGATGGCGACGGCCTGGCGCTGGCCGCCGGACATGCGTTCCACGGGCCGGTCCATGTCGTCGATGGGCACGGACAGGCGCTGCAAGTAGCCGCGCGCGTCCTGGGCCATGCGGCGCTTGTCCAGGATACTGAGCGGGCCCACATGGCGCACCAGCTCGGCGCCCATGAAGATGTTCTCCCAGATCGACAGGCGCGGGGCCAGCGCCAGGTCCTGGTAGATGGTGGCGATGCCTTGCACCAGGGCGTCGTGGGGCGAGCCGAACACGACCTGTTTGCCGTGCAGGCTCATCGCGCCGCCGCTGGGCTCCTGCGCGCCGGAGATGATGCGGATGAGCGTGGACTTGCCTGCGCCGTTGTCGCCGCAGATGGCCATGACCTTGCCCTGGGGCACGTCCAGGTCCACGCCCTTCAGGGCTTCGACGGCGCCGTAGGATTTCTTGATCTGGCGTAGCGACAACGCGGCGGTCATGGCTGCGGGCTCTTACTTGGCGGGTTGCAGGAATTTCTGGACGTTGCTGGCGTCGACCAGGACAGAGTCCATGAACAGGTAGGGGCCGGCGGCGATGGTTTCCCTGGGCTCCTTCTTTACGACGATGCGGTCGATGGCGTAGATGGCCTTGGTGCCCATCTGCTCGAAGGGAATCATCATGGTGGCGGTGATGAGGCTGGCGGGATCAGCGATGCGGCGATAGGTTTCCGGGCTGCCGTCGACGGACACCAGGGTGATGTCGCCCTTCTTCATGCCCTGGGCCTGCAGCAGGTCGTCGATGACATAGGCCTGGCCGTCGAACGAGGCCCAGATGCCTTTGAACTGGCCCTGGTGGCGCAGCAGCAGCGCCTGCATGCCGTTGCGCACGTCGTCGCGCCAGCTCTGGGTGCGGGCCATGCTGAACTTGGCCAGTTCCTTGACCGCGGTGTTTTCGGTCAGGACGGCGTCCAGCATCTTGCCGCGGATGCGGGTGCCGGAGTTGCCGTCGAAGCGCGCGGACAGGATGTTGCCCTGGTAGCCCATCTTGCCCAGCAGGTACAGCACGGACTGGGCGCCGGTGGCGTATTCGTTGACCTCGACGTCGAACAGCATGTGGGGGCTTGCGCCCGACATCACGCCGACTACCGGAATGCCCTTTTCCTTGGCGGCTTGCAGCTGCGCATCGGTTTCTACGGGCTTGCCCATGGCAATGACGATGGCGTCGACCTTCTTGTTGACCAGGGTGTCGAGCTGTTCGGCCAGCTTGGGCAATGATCCCTCGGCGTTCAGCTGGGTGACCGTCCAGCCCTTGGCGCGGGCGGCGTCGGCAGCGGCGTTGGCAACGCGGGCATGGGTTTCCGAGGACATCTGGAACGCCACCACGCCCACGTCGAAGGCGTGCGCGGCGGCGCCCATGGCCAGGGCCTGCACGGAAAACGCGGCCAACAGCAGATTGCGCATCAAGGATTTACGCATGGTTCTCTTCCCCTTCCGATCAGAATTTGAAAGCCGCTTTCTTCAGCACGGCCGATGACACCGCGACCGACGCGATGATGATGAAGCCCAGGACGATGTCCTGCACGTAGTACGGCGCGCCCATGAGGACCAGGCCGTTGCCCAGCACCTTGAGGATCAGCGCGGCAACCAGCGTGCCGGGTATGTTGGCGTGGCCGGGATTGAACATGGTCATGCCCAGCAGCACTGCGGCGATCGCATACAGGAAGTAGTCGCCGGCCATATTGGGCGCGGCGGACGACAGGCTGGACGTGAGCAGCACGGCCGCCAGGCCCGCGCACAGGCCGGACAAAGCCAGGCCTATGCTTTTCATGGCGCGGATGTTGATGCCGGCCAGCCGTGCGGATTCGCCGGCCTCGCCGGTGGCTGTCATGCGGGCGCCTGTGCGGGTCCACTTGACCAGGAAGAACGCCAGCACCACGGCGCCCAGCATCCACAGCACCAGGGCGGGAATGCCGAAAGGCTTGCCACGGGCCAGATCGGTGAAGGCAGCGGGCCAGCGGCCCACATAGGACACGCCGTCGGTCAGCATGAAGGCAAAGCCGCGCGCCATGGCGGCCATGCCCAGGGTGGCGATGAGCGAAGGCACGCGCAGCCGCGTGACGGCCATGCCGTTCACCAGGCCGCACAAGAGGCCCACGCCCAGGCCCGCGCCTATGGCCAGGAGCACCGGGTGACCGGTATGCACCAAGGCGCCAGTGACGACGGCCGCCAGGCTGGCGACGTCGGCGACGGACAGGTCCAGTTCGGCCGTGACCAGCGCCAGCGTGAAGCCAATGGCGATGATGGCCAGGAAACTGGTCTCCTTGGCGATGTTCAGAAGATTGTTGGGCGCCGCGAAATTCGGGGCAGCCAATGCGAAAAAGCCCACCAGGACCAATCCCGCGATTGCCGTGCCGTACTGCTCCAGGATGCCGCGCATCGACTCGACCCTTGCTGCGTTTTGTTTGTTATGTGGGCGCATGGCTGCGCCCCGCTGATGGCGTCGTAGTTTATACCTGGCCCATCAGCCCATGTCGATGCCGGCCAGCGCGCGCGATACCGGCGCCAGCGCGGCCTCCGCGGCGCGGAACTGGTGGTACATGCGGCGATAGGCATGGGCCCGCTCGGCTTGCGGCTCGTAGCGTTGCGCCACGCGCACCAGGGCGTCCTGGGCGGCCGCGAAGCTGCCGTAGCGTCCCACGCCCGTCCACGCGGCGACCGCCGCGCCCAGGACGCCAGGCTGCTCGGCCTGGCCGACCACCAGCGGACGTTCGCAGATGTCCGCCTTGACTTGGCACCACTGGGCATTGGACGCCGCGCCGCCGCCGAAGCGGATTTCTCCGACGGGGCCGCCCAGCGCGCTTTCGGCGCGTTCCAGCACGATGCGGTTGAGGAAGGCCACGCCTTCCAGCACGGCCCAGGCCAGGTCGCCGGGGCCGTGGCGACGGTTCAAACCGAGGAAGGCGCCGCGCAGATGCGGATCCCAGTAAGGCACCCGCTCGCCCTGCAGATAGGGCAGGAACAGGGCCGGCTGCGGGTCGCGTGGCGCGTCCAGCAAGGCGTCCATGGCCTCGCCCACGCCGGCCATGCCTTCGTCGCCCAGGCGGCCTAAAAGGGGCAGGAGCCACGCCACCGTGTCCGCGCCGTTCTGGCCCGGCCCGCCGATCTGGTGATGGCCCCCGCCCCAGTCCACCGTCATCAGGCCTTGCGCCTGCACCGGCTCGGCGCCCACGGCGCCGAAGACTTCGGTGGTGCCGGAGATGTTGTAGGCATAGCCCGGCCGCAAGGCGCCCAGGCCGGCCACGGCCGCCCAGGTGTCGTTGGCGCAGGCCACCACGGGGCGTCCAGACAGTCGCGCCAGCGCGCCCGGCAGGCCCGCCTGCACGGCGCCGACGATCTCCAGCGGATCGAGCAGGCGCGGTACCCAGGTCGGATCGGCGCCCGCCGCCGTCAGCAGATCGGCACATTCAGGCGCTGCCGTCGCGGCCGCCGCCAGCCGCGCCATCGACACGGTGTCGCTCACGGCGCGTCCGGTCAGGCGGAAATTCAGATAGTCCTTGGGTTCCAGCACCACTCGCACCCGGGCCGCATTCTGAGGCTCGGCGCGCAGCAGCCAGGCCACGCGCGCCCAAGGATGAAAGGCGTTGATCTGCGCATGTTCGGGATGGGCAGACGGCATGGACGCGAGCCACGCGCCTACGTCCGCCGCCGCGCGCGTATCGCGCCAGGTGATCGCAGGCCGGATGGCGGCACCATGCGCGTCGATGAAGACCTGCGTGCGCGTGACGCCGCAAATCGCAATGGCCTCCACCGCATCGAAAGCGGCTTCCGCCTGCGCCGCCAGGGCATCGGCCAGGGCTTGCAGCCCGCCCCACCAGGCGTCGGCGTCGATCTCGTCCCAGCCGGAGTGAGCGGCAAGGCTGGCGCGTGCCGGGCTGTCGATGAAACACGAATGCGCGATGCCGCCGCGCGCGTCCACCAGTGCGGCGCGAAAGCGCGTGCCGCCGAGATCCACCGCCAGGACGTAGCTCATGCCGGCACCTGTATGAGGCGGATCTGGCCGCGCCCGGGCTGCATGGCCCGCAGCGGGCGGTGGGTCTGGATATCAAGCATGGGAGGCGACTTCTGCGTGATCGGATGGCCGTCGGAACGGGCGTTCCGGCATAGGCAAATTGTAGTCCTGTCAGGAATCCCGCGCAGCGCCGGCACCCTTCGTCGCTGCACCGCAGCACCGGAAATCCTATCAATTGATTATTTCTGTTCAGGTGACACGGGTCGCGGGCCTGGGACAGAATGGCCCACACCCGGAGGAGACAGCCGGGGCCATGAAAACCACTAGAACCGCATGCGCAAGCGCGCAGCCCGAGGCCCATGAAACAGTCCAGGAACAAGGTCATCATCACCTGCGCCATCACCGGATCGGTCCACACGCCGTCGATGTCGCCGCATCTGCCCGTCACGCCCGATGAGATCGCGCAATCCGCGCTGGATGCCGCCCAGGCCGGGGCGGCCATCGTGCACCTGCATGCGCGCCAGCCCGATACCGGGCAGCCCACCCAGGATCCCGCGTTGTACGCGCAGTTCCTGCCGCGCATCAAGAATGGCTCGGACGTGGTGATCAACATCACGACGGGTGGTTCTCCCGTACTGCCCATCGCCGATCGCATGGCGCCTGCGCTGCAATTCAAGCCCGAGGTCGCGTCGCTGAACATGGGCTCGATGAACTTCGGCATGTACGAGCTGCTGGAGCGCTTCAAGGAATTCAAGCACGCCTGGGAACGCCCCTATCTGGAAGGCAGCAACGACCTGATCTTCAAAAACACCTTCAAGGACATCGAACACATCCTGACCTCGTGCGGCGACAACGGCACGCGCTTCGAGATCGAGTGCTACGACATCGGGCATCTGTACACCGCGGCGCATTTCGTGGACCGCAAGCTGCTCAAGCCGCCCTTCCTGATCCAGTCCGTGTTCGGCATACGCGGCGGCATCGGCACGCATCCCGAAGACGTGATGATGATGAAGCGCACTGCGGACCGGCTGTTCGGTGACGACTACATCTGGTCGGTACTTGCCGCCGGACGCAAACAGACGCCGCTGGCGACGATGGCGGCGACCATGGGCGGCAATGTGCGCGTGGGGCTGGAAGATTCGCTGTGGGACGGGCCGGGCGAGCTGGCGCGCTCGAATGCCGACCAGGTGCGGCGGATTCGCCGCATCCTGGAAGACCTGTCACTGCAAATTGCCACGCCCGACGAGGCGCGCGAGACGCTGCAACTGAAGGGCCGCGACAACGTCGCGTTCTGACCGAAATCCTATCCAGTGGGGAGAGAGACATGAAAAGAACATTGTGCGCGACGGCGGTGGCTGCGCTGTTGGGAATGGCCGGCGCGGCGCAGGCCGACGACGGCGTGATCCGTATCGGCTTCATTACCGATATGTCCGGCCTGTCGGCGGACGCCGACGGCCCTGGTGGCGCCGAGGCGATCAAAATGGCCGTGGCGGACCTGGGCGGCGTGGTGGCAGGCAAGAAGGTCGAGGTGCTGGTGGCGGACCATCAGAACCGCGCCGACATCGCATCATCCAGGGCGCGTGAATGGCTGGATCAGAAAGGCGTGAACATGCTGATCGCTGGCGCGAACTCGGCGGCGGCGCTGGCGATGGCGAAGGTGGCCGAAGAAAAGAAGACGCCGTTCTTCGTGGTGAGCGCGGGTGCTTCCGAACTGACGAATTCCCAATGCACGCCCTACACCGTGCACTACGTCTACGACACGGTCTCGCTGGCGCGCGGCACGGCGCGCGCGATGATGAAGGAAGGCGACAAGAACTGGTATTTCCTGACCGTGGACCACGCCTTCGGACATGCGCTGGAGCGCGATGCTTCGGCCGTGGTGCAGGCCGACGGCGGCGCCGTCAAGGGACGGGTCAGGCATCCGCTGAACGCGGCGGATTTCTCGTCCTTCATCCTGCAGGCGCAAGCATCTGGCGCATCGGTGCTGGGACTGGCGAACTCGGCCAGCGACACCAGCAATGCGGTCAAGGCGGCCAACGAATTCGGCCTGACGCCAAGGATGAAGATCGCCGGCCTGCTGGTGCTGATCACCGACGTCCACGCGCTGGGCCTGCAGGCCGCGCAGAACATGTACCTGACCACGGCCTGGTACTGGGACCAGGACGACGCCTCGCGCAAGTGGGCCTCGCGCTTCGAAGCCACCATGAAGAAAAAGCCCTCGATGCTGCAGGCCGGCGACTATTCCGCCGCCACGACATACCTGAAGGCCGTGGCAGCCACCAACAGCACCGATGGCGATACTGTCATGAAATGGCTGAAGGCGAATCCGGTGAATGACTTCTTCGTGAAGGACGGCAAGATCCGCGCCGATGGCCTGATGGTGCACGACATGTTCCTGATGCAGGTAAAGACGCCGGCGGAATCCAAAGCGCCCTGGGACTACTACAAGCTGGTGGCCCGGGTGCCTGGCGACCAGGTCTATACCACCCCCGCGGAATCGACCTGCCGCCTGATGAAGCCCTGAACCGCAACCACAAGGATCTGGCATGACTGTGAAGAACGCTGCCCCGGCGGACATTTCCGCGCTTCCGGTGGATCTTTCCGGCCAGCGCGTCATCGTGACCGCGGGCGCGGCCGGCATCGGCGCGGCAATCGCCGCCGCATTCGCCGAACGCGGCGCCAGGGTGCACGTCTGCGACGTGGACGAACAGGCGCTGGCGGCCTGCCCTTACCCCAGCTCGCGCGCCGACGTGAGCCGGCGCGACGAGATCGACCGCTACATGCAGGAAGCGCTGGGGCAGCTGGGCGGCCTGGACGTGCTGGTCAACAATGCCGGCATAGCCGGCCCGACCGCGGGTATCGCGGACATCAAACCGCAAGAACTGGACGCGACGCTGGACATCAATCTGGCATCGCAGTTCCACACGGTGCGGCATGCGTTGCCGGCGCTACGCGCTGCCGGTGGCGGCAGCATCATCAACATCAGCTCGGTGGCAGGCCGCATGGGCATACCCATGCGCACACCCTACGCAGCGACCAAATGGGGCGTGGTGGGGCTGACCCGTTCGCTGGCGGTCGAGCTGGGCGGCCATGGCATCCGCGTCAACGCGCTGCTGCCCGGGCTGGTGGCGGGGCCGCGCATTGACCGCGTGATCGAGGCGCGCGCGAAAAACATGGGCCTGACGGTGGCGGAAGAGACCCGGCTGGAACTGTCCGGCGTGAGCCTGCGGCAGTTCGTGCGGGCAGCGGACATCGCCAATATGGCGCTGTTCCTGGCCAGCCCGTTCGGGGCAATGATCAGCGGCCAGGCGATCAGCATAGACGGCGACCTGCAATCGCTGCCCTGGCAGCCGCCGGCGGACTGAGGCCGCGCCCTATGCCAGCAGTTGGACTGTTTGCGCGTAGACGCCCTGGCGGCGCGCCTGTGCCGTGGCGCGCAAGGCGTCAAGCAATCGCTCGGCCAGGTCCTGGTTGCGCGGCTCCTTGCGGGTAATGAGATAGAAATCGAACCACTGCCGCGAAGCCAGCGGCCGGGCGACCAGATCGGGATAGGACGCCACGATATCCCACGCGGATAAAGCGTTGACCAAACTGATGCCCTGGACCGCCCGAACCGTGCCGGGCAGCAGCGACATGTGCGCCCGCATGCCGGAACTCAGCAGCAGCGAATCCGCGATGTCGCCTTGTGCGACCACATAGTCGGACCACAAGGGCTTTACGTAGGTGTCCGGCGGGATATCGGCCGCCGCGATGGTGTCGCGCGCCGCCAGGGGATGGTCGCGATGCGCGATGGCCATGACGTCGGCGCGCAGGAACGGCGTGAATGCCAGCCGGGCGCTGTCGCGCTCGACCGCGCCCAGGCCGAAGTCCGCGCGCATGGTCTCGACCGCGCTGATGGCCTGCACGGACGATTCGATATCGATGGAGAAAGGCCGGGTGCCGTTGACGTCCAGATAGCGTCGCACGGCATCGGGCGCGTAGCCCAGCGCCAGCGCGGGCGACGACGCAATGCGCAGGCCGCGCCCGCCGAACTGTTCGATGCTGTGCAGGGCCTCGTCGATGCGGACCAGTTCGTCCAGCACGAACTTCGCTTCGCTGTAGAGGTACTGGCCCGCCTCGGTGGGGCGCAAGGTCTTGTGGGACCGGTCGAACAATTGCACGCCGGTCGCGCCTTCCAGGCGAGAAATCGCGTGGCTGACCGCTGGCTGCGTCAAATGCATGGACTGCGCGGCCTGGCGGGTCGATCCGGTCATGACTACCGCGTAGAAAATGCGCAGGTCGTGAATATTGAAATTGCGCTTCATGCGGCGCGAGGCTCCCTGTGTGGGCGTCTACCCGACTGCGCCTGGCCGGATGGCGATGACTGGCCTGCGCGAGGCCTTCTTGTAGCCCAGACGGCCTCTAGTGTCGAACCTGGGGCGGGAAAGGCGCCGGGCGCGCCTGGGGCGCCTGCCGGGCGCGCTCGATCTGCGGCGAGGTCCACTTGCCTTCCAGCAGCGCCGGCTTGGGCCAGTAGTACCGCAGCGTGACCATGAAGGGCCCGGCCGGCGCGGGCAGCCAGTTGGTTTCCTTGCCCTTGCCCGGCGACTCCGACTGGAGGTAGATCGTGATGCCGCCGTCGCGGTCACGTTTGAGCGACGGCAGCATGGAGGAATTGATCAGGTAGCGCTTGAGCGGATTGGGCGCCAGCAACTGGTCCGGCAGGCGATACATGGTCATGGACCAGAACGCATTGACGGGCGGCAGGCTGCGTGGAGCGAAACGCAGGGTGTACTTGTTGCGGCCGTCCAGCGGCTGGCCGGTGCTGTCGTTCTCCAGCACGGGATAGAGCGCTTCCTCGCGGCTGTTGCCGCCGATGCCGACCTGCGTGCCGGTGGCGCGCGCGAGGTAATCGTTCTTCAGTGTGTTGCGGTCGCCGAACAATCCGTCGGTCTTGCCGTTGAGGGCTTCACGGTTCTTGTCGACGTCGTTCTGGCCGTCGTGCATGCCTTCCTGCAGGGCGCGGCGCAATGCGGGGTTCATGCTGGCGAAGTCGAACTGCTGCCCGGGTTCCAGGCCAATACTGGCAAAGCGTTCGCGCAGCGACTGTTCCGAAGGGTGCGCGGGCGCAAACTGCAGCAGGAAGGCAAGCTGGTTGTAGAACTCCAGCGAGCTGCGCATCTGCGCGGGCGGTTCCGGTGCGATCCAGTCCACGGCAGGCGCCGCTGCGGGCGCGCGCTGCTTGCGGAAGGCCGACAAGGTCTGGATCTTGTAGCGCGACTGGATGCGCTTGACGTTGGGCAGATCGCCGGCGCTGAAGAGCTGGGTGCGTCCGACCAGGTTGACCAGCTCGGTCTCCGACCTGATCACCTTGGTGATGCCGGCCGGCGTCTTGCCCTTCCAGCGCGGGCCCGCGACCAGGAACCGGCCGCCGTTATTGCCGGTGCTGCGGCTGCCGATATAGGCGAAGTTGTAGGTGTACAGGTCCATCAGCTGCAGCACGAAATAGCGGCGCGGCTCCATGGCAGGCACGGTGATGACCACGGGTTCGGCGCGCAGGTCCAGCACCGCGAACGTGTATGGCGTGTCGGCGTTGGGCGTGACGAAGGCGGTGTCTTCGGGCGTGAAGACGCGCGCGACGTTGTTGACCGTGTTGAACGGCCCCTTGTACTGGGGGTTGCTCTTGTCGATGCTGAAGGCATGCATGGTCTGGTAGCTGGCGACCATGGGCGTGCCGTAAAGATAGGCTTCGCGGGCGATGCCGCGCGCCTGTTGCGCCGTGACGCCGTCGATGCCGACCGATTGCGAACCGCTGAAATCTTGCGAATGGATGGCGCATCCTGCCGCGCTGCCGATCAGCAGTGCCGCAAGAAGCAGGCGGGTCGCGCGCAAGAACTCGATGCCAGTCTGACGGTCGCGCATTCATTGCTCCAACACTGCGTGATGTTGGCGGCGCCCGCTGAAGGCAGCGTCGCGTGCGAGGCGGGAATTTCCGGGGAATTCTGGCACATTTCCCCGGATGCGCTCAAGCCGCCTGGGTCTGGCCTTCGAGCCGCTGCAGGGGAATCGCCACGATCGCGCTTTCGCTGGCGGCGGCATCCGTGGTCAGGTGCTGAATCAGGTCCACGGTGGTGGACCGGCGGGTCAGCATCAGGCAGGTGACTTCCTCCTCCGTCACGCGCGTGGCGTGCCAGCAGCCCGGACGCATGCAGACGCCCTGCCCCTGCGGCACGCGGAATGCCATCAGGCTGGCCAGATCGGGGCTGCCGTCGGCCGCGCTGCGCGCCACCACCTGGATGATCTCGCCGGTCAGCGGCACGATGGCCTGCTGCGTCAGCAGGTGCTTTTCGAGGCTGGAGATCTCGAAGGACTGGCTGCGGTAGTTGACCCACAACAGCTCTGCGTCCCCGCCCGCGCCCGTGTTGAACAGATGCTCTTGCCAGAAGTCGGTGGCCGGGTTGGAAAACAACGGCACGCCGTTGCCGTCCGGCATGGGCTTGCCCAGCATCCAGCCGTAGGCCCGGAAGGCGTCCGGCGTCAGATCGTTGATGTCCAGCTGCTTGTCGCTCGTCATGCGGAACCCTGTTATGGCTTGGTCGCGCCGCCGCGCTTGGGAAACTCGGCGTCGTAGTCGAATTCGCCGCGCGCAATGGCCTCGAGGATGGCGGCCCGGCGGTCGGCTGCGCGCTTGAGGTTGGCGGCGGTGGGCTTGGCCCGGATGCGTTCGACGCAATGCCGGCCTTCATGGAAGAAGCCGATCTCGATGGAAGACTCGGACGCGGGCCTGACCCCATCGAATCCCTGGCGCATCGCCCTCTCCTGTTATAGCCGATGAAGATGCACATGATATCGCTTTACACTGGCCCGACATCCTTCACGCCAGGAAGCGCAACATGACTACCAATCTGTCGTCGCACTATCTCCTGCTGGACGCCTCGGGCGCCTGTACGGCCGTCGAAGGCGGCAACGCCTTCTGGTCGCAGCCGGAAGAGGAACTCGAACGCTACGGCCGCGGTTGGCTCGTATCCGAATACGCCTTCGAAACGGACTGGCCGCAATGGGAAATGCACCCGCAGGCCGACGAGGTCCTGCGCCTGATCGAGGGCGCGGCGGAACTGCGGCTGGAATGGCCGACAGGCGAACAGGCCGTGCGGATGCAGGCAGGCGATGCCTATGTGGTCCCCAAGGGCATCTGGCACACGCTCAAGGTGGCCGGCTCCTGCCGCATGCTGCACATCACCATGGGCGCGGGCACGCAGCACCGGCCGCTGTAAGCCGCCATCAGCCGGGCGCGGCCGCGGCAGGGACCCGCCGGATCTCGCGGTCGTCTATCGGCCAGTGCAGCGCCGCCGACAGCACACCCAGCGCCATGGCGCCCAGCCAGATCAGGTCATAGGAGCCGGTGGCCTCGAACACCACGCCGCCCAGCCACACACCCAGGAAGGAACCCAGCTGGTGGCCGAAGAACACGAAGCCGAACAGAGTCGTGATGTAGCGCACGCCGAACACCTGGGATATCAGGCCGTTGGTGAGCGGCACCGTGCCCAGCCAGACGAAGCCCATGACCGCCGCGAACACGTACACGGTCCATGACGACAGCGGCAGCAGCACGAACAGCGCGATGGCGGCCGTGCGCAGTAGATAGATGCCGGCCAGCAGGTACTTGCGGCGGTGACGTCCGCCCAGGACGCCGCAGACGTAGGTGCCCATGACGTTGGTCAGCGCGATGATAGCCAGCGCCGCCACCGCGTCGGAGGCGCGCAGGCCCTTGTCCATCAGGTACGCGGGCAGGTGCGTGCCGATGAAGGCAAGCTGGAAGCCGCAGGCCAGGAAGCCCAGGTTCAACAGCCAGAAGCCGGGCTGGGCGAAGGCCTCGCGTATGGCTGCGGACATGGACAGCCCTGCTTCGCCGGACGCCACACCCTGCTCCCGGCCGGGAGACTCGCGCAGCGGCAACGCCAGGGGCAGCAGCACGAGCAACACCAGCGCGAACGACAACAGGGCCGCGACCCAACCCCAGCCGCTGATCAGCCATTGCGCGGCCGGCACCATGGTGAACTGGCCCAGGCCGCCCACCGCGCCCGCCACGCCCAGCGCCCAGCTGCGGCGTTCAGGCGCCACCAGCCGGCTGAGCGCGCCGTAGATCACGGCGAATGCGGTGCCGGACAGCGCGATGCCTATGCACACGCCCGCTGTCCACAGGAACCCGGCGGGCGTGGCGGCATGCGCCATGCCCGCCAGCCCCAGCGCATAGAACACCAGTCCGCCCGCGATCACCTTGGCCGAGCCGTAGCGGTCGGCAACCATGCCGGTAAACGGCTGCGCCACGCCCCAGGTCAGGTTCTGCACCGCCAGCGCCATGGCGAAGGTCTCGCGGCTCCAGCCGCGGTCCATCGTGACAGGCAGGAGGAACAGGCCCTGCACATGGCGCACGCCCAGCGCCAGGCCCATGATGACGCCGCCGGCCAGGACCAGCAGCAATAGTTGGGAGGCATCCAGGGAAGACTTGCGCAGGACGGGCATGGCGGACCTCGGCTATGAATAGTCGCCTCCGTGCGGGCAGGCACCGGCGTCCATTACAGGGCCGGCGCGTGTGCGCATCAACCGATTATTTTTTGTCCGCTGCATGCTTTGCAGGAATGTCAGGACTGCGCCCGGAATCGGCGCCATGCAAGCTCGGATAGCCGTGTTTTTAACGGTTTGTTTTCGACAGTTACATTTATCGCCTAATTGCCTGCTGCCGCTGGTTACAGTGCTGCCTTCCCATCTTTCTTGGCAGGCATACGACCATGTGGCACGCCCAGCCCGGCCTTTACGCTTGCGCGGTTGCAACCCGCGCTGCTGCACGATGAAGACCCCGCTCGCCCTCAAACCGCTGGCGCTGGCCGTGGCGCTGGCTGCCCTGCCCGCCATCCCCGGCGCGGCCCAGGCCGGCTGGCTGGACCGCTGCGCCCCCGGCCTCAACGAATACAACGGCGCCGACCTGGAATGCCAACTGGCCTTCCACGAGGGCTTGGCGGCCGTACTGACGGGATCGGCCGACGACGACTCGGGACGCTGGGGCTATCTCAACCAGCAAGGCCGCATGGCCATCGCGCCAGCCTTCCAGGAAGTCAAATCCTTCCAGAACGGTCTGGCGGCCGCCAGCCAGGACGGGCTCTGGGGCTATATCGACAAGCAGGGGCAGTGGGCCATCAAGCCGCGCTTTACCGAAGCGACGGGTTTCAATGCCGAAGGCACCGCGCTGGCCGAAGAGCAAGGGCAAGACGTGCTGATCGACCGCAGCGGCAAGGTGGTCAAGACCTTCGAGCTGGGCACGCGCTCCTGGGGCTTCCAACGGGGGCAGAAACTGGCATCGATGGAAATGCCCATGCCGCCGCGCCTGTTCAACACCGAGACCGGCAAGGCGGCGACGCTGCCCGCCGGCGTCATGGCGCTGGCCGCGCCCAGCGGCGGCTACCTGCCGGCCCAGTTGCGCGATTCGCGCTACGGCGGCTGGTGGGGACTGCTGGACGAGCAGGCCCGCTGGGCGATCGCGCCGGACGTGCTGCGCGCCCGCCAACCCGCGTTGCGCGATGGGGATGTGCTGGCGGTGAACCGCGAGCAAGGCTGGGAGTTCGTGAATGCCAGCGGCAAGTCCATCCATGGGCAGCGCTACGAGGACGTGCAGTTGGCAGGGCCCGGGCTGTGGTTGGTCAAGCAAAAAGGCGCGGGCAAGGCGCTGCTGCTGAACGCCAAGCTAGGCGTGCAGCATGCCTTCAAGGGCAATTACATCGGCCTGGATGAACGCGATGGCTGGCGCGTCATGATCGATGACGAGGCCGTGCTGCTGATCGATCCCGCCGGCAAGTTCCGCAAGATAGACGCGCGCCATGGCCGGGTGCAGATCAGCAACGGACAGGCTTGGGTGACCGCCGCGCTGGCGCCACGCGCGGAGGACATGGCGGCTGAAGCGGAAGCGGCAGCGGAAGCGGCAGCCGATGCCGCGGCAATGACGGGTGATGCCGCAGCCGCCGGTACTGCCGCAGTCTCTGACGAAGATGGACCAGGAGAGGCAGTCGAGGCCTCGGCCGATGCCGCGATCGCCTCGCAGGACGCGAGCGCGGCAGAAGCAGTCGCGGCGGCAACCGAAGCCTCGGCAGCCGCGACCGTGGCGGTCGACATCGCCACGCCTGCCGCGATGGACGCAGCCACGGCGGCGGTGGACATCACCGGGGCCGCCGCAGCAGAAGCGACGAGCGCCGATGCGTCGCCCGATGCCGGCGGCGGTCTGCTGCAGATCTATACGCGCGAAGGCAAGTCGCTGCTGGACGCCGACACCGTCGCGCGCCTGCAGGACTACGACATCAGAGCCTTTTCCGCCAGCGAGTCGACCCGCGGCCGCGCCACCGCGGACAGCTTGCCGCTGGCCTTGCTGCGGCCCCTGGACTACAAGCAGCCTCTCGGCATCCTGACGTCCAAGGGCAAGATCGTGACCAATCCAGATTGGGAGGACATGTCCAGCTACGACGCGTCGATGCCCTTGCCGGTGCGCGCCGCCAACGGCAAGTATGGCGCCATCGACGCCGACGGCGGCTGGGCCGTGCCGCCCCGCTACAGCGTCATCCGCCCGTTCCGCGGCGCTTACGCGCTGGCGGGCGGAGCGCGCAGCCGCAACGACGACAGCCTGGTGATCGACGCCCGCGGCAAGGCCGCGCAAGTTCCGGCCGAGGTGATGGACGGCGCCATGAATTTCGACGGCGAACTTATCCAGTACCGCGCGCCGGACGAAAACCGCGAGAACCGCTGGGGCATCTGGAACGTCGCCCGGGGCGCGCCGGCGGTCAAGCCGGTATACGAAAGCATGGAGAAGTTCGAGGACGACTGGACCAAGGTCCAGCACCAGGACCGCTGGGGCGTGATGAACCGCGAGGGCAAGTGGGTAGTGCCCGCCACACAGGAAAGCTCGTACAAACTGGAGTACCTGGGCAATGGCCTCATGCTGATCGAGGACAACGCCTCCGGACAGCGCTCCCGCAGCTCTTTCGACACCACCTACCGCCTGGTGAACCTGCGTAGCGGCAAAGCCAGCGAGCTTGTGACCGGCAAGCCAGAGCGATTGAAGGACGGGCGCTACCTGGGCACGCTGGCAGGCGGCGGAACCGTGGTGTTCGACGCCAAGGGCGGCGCCACGCGCGTATCCGACAGCCGGGCCGAGCGCAAGGAGCTGTACCAGCACTGGCTCTATATCGAACACGAAGACGGCGAAGGCGCCATCGATGCCCGCGGGAACCTTAAGGTTCCCGCCATCTACGGCGAGTTCAATCCCTTCTTCGCGCAGCCCGAGGGGCTGGCGCGCGCCTACACCGGGTCCGGCTACCGCTTGATCGACCAGGACGGCAAGACCGTGCTGCCCAAGCGGGGCGACGGCTCGCCGCTGGCCTCCATGCAGCGCATCGTGTTCCATGATTCGGAAAACTCGGTCAGCGTCATGACGGACCTGCAGGGCCGCGAGATCACCCGCATCGATGGCACCTATAGCGTGGAAGACCGCCATGCCAACGAAGGCGTGGCGACCTACCGCAACGCCTCGGGCAACGGCAGGAACGGCTTCATCGACGCCAGCGGCAAACGCATCGTGGGACCGCACTTCGACACGCTGGGCCCGCTGAACAACGGCCTGGCCGTGGCGCGCCGCCTGCAGTATTCCGGCAAGCTGTACGGCTACATCGACCTGACGGGACGCTATGCCATCCCGCCCGTCTTTACCTGGGCCGGAAACTTCAGCGAGGAACGCGCGCTGGTCCGCAGCAACCACCAAGGCCGGAACACGCAGTACATCGATACCAAGGGCGTGCCCATCGCCACGTTTACCGTGGTGTGCGACACCGTGACGATCCTGGACGACCAAGGCAGGATCACCTGGCCGCAACAGAAAATGGATTGCCCCGTGGCCGACAAGTTCGAACTCGCCCCCGACAACGCCAAAGCGAAACAACCATGAAGTCACGCGCGATACGCACCACCCGCCTTGCCTGCGCCCTGGCCGCGCTGGGCGCGTCCCTGTCGGCGCATGCGCAGTTCGGCAATTCATACTGCATCGAGGAAAAGCCCTACAGCCTCACGGTCGACGATGATGTCAGCCCCTACGCCAACGGCTGCATCCGCGCGCTGGCGGACCAGCGCGCCGCGGTGCTGCTGCCGTCCGCGCTGGTGAACATCGACCGCGTGCCGCGCGATCAGTCGCTGCGCCGCCATGCCTGGGGCTTCCTGGACCAGAACGGCCGGCTGGCGATTTCGCCCATCTTCGAAGCGGTGGGCGACTTCAGCCACGGCCTGGCCGCGGTGAAATGGAAAGGCAAGTGGGGTTTCATCGACACCAAAGGCCGGATGGCAGTGCCGCCGCGCTACGACGCCGTACAGGACTATGCCGAGATCGGCCTGACCGTGGCCATACTGGACGGCCGCTACCTACTGATCGACCGCAAGGGCCAGCCGGTGGGCGAACCAATGGACGAAGGCGTTCAATCGCTGCATCTGGGCGCGGGCGTACCGGCGCTGGCGACGGTGGAGTACAAGCCGGAATACCGCTCCAGTACCGGCGAGCGCCGCTACAACGACGTCGGCGTCAGCCTCGTCAAGTCCTATGGCAACGGCCTGTACATCGCCATTAATGCGGAAGGCCGGTACGGCCTGGTGGACCGGGACTGGAAGTGGGTGCTGGAACCCGACTACCAGGATATTTCGGTGCCGGGCGAAGACGGTTCGATGGCCGTCGCCTATCGCGAAAGCGAGGCACTGCTGCTGGACGCGGATGGCAAGACCGTGGGCGCGGACCAGGGCTACCGCAGCATGATGCCCGTGACCCCGGCATTCTGGAGCGCCGAACTCGGCCGCGGCTCCTATGCCGTGCTGGACAGCGACGGCAAGCCCGTCATTACGCTCAAGTCCGCCGAAGCGCAGGGATCGCAGCGCTACGGCGACGCCATCGTCTACCCTTCTGGCGACAAGCAGATGGCGCTGGTGCCGGGACGCGCCGAGCCGCTGACGCTGGGCGCGGGCCTGATCGTGGCTGAAGACCAGAAAGGCTATGTCCTGTTCTCGAACGAGGAACGCGTACCCGTGGGCCTCTTGACGCCGATGGGCAACTGGCTGCACGGCGTAACGGCTCCCGCCTGGCTCAAGGACACCGGCAGGATGGTGGTCAGCCAGGGCAAGCTGTGGGTCTTCAAGCAGGAAGGCGAACTGCTCAACGTGCTGGACGACGAGGGCCGCGCGCTGCTCAAGCCCGAAACGGTGGAGGCCGCCAAGAGCCGCTCGCTCCGGGAGCTGCCGCTGGACATACCGGGCAGCGCGCTGGGCCTGCTGGCCCAGGACCATTGCCAGTGCGACGAAGGCGGCGCCGGCCTGCTGCTGGCCGACGGCGGCATTGCCTCCGATCCGGCCTGGAGCAACATCGTCCCGCTGGACGGATCCGAAGATGACTATGGCGCGCAAGCCGAGGCAGAAGCCGCGGGACTCAAGGCGGAGCAACTACGCTACGCCGCGCAGACCGACGCAGGCCTGCTGCTGCTGGATGCCATGGGCAAGCCCATGGACCTGCCCGTGCAGCAGCACATCGGGCCGTTCCGCCACGGCTATGCGCCGGCCTACGCCGATGGCGTGAGCCGCATGCTGGACCGCGACGGCAAGACCTATGACCTGCCGCGCGACTTCTTCGAAGCGCAGATCGTCGCCCCCGGCGTGGTCCGCTTCCTCAAGACCGCGGCGGAGGGCTCGCCCTGGGGCTTGTACGACTTCGTCGCCGGCAAGGAGCTCGCCGCGCCCGCGTTCCTGGACATCGGCCTGTTCCAGGACGGTCAGGCGATCGCCTCGCTGGGCCAGGACCGCGTCGGCGTCATCGACCTGCAGGGCAAGTGGATCGTGCCGCCCAGCCACCACAGCGCCGAACGCATCACCGCGCGGATCTGGAAGCTGCGCCAGGCGGGACCCCAGGAAAATGAATATGAACGCCCCGCCGCCGTCTTCAACGCCGAGGGCCGCGCGCTGACCGCCTTCCGGCCCAAGCTCTCGGTCGGCGTGGACAGCGACGGCGCAATCGCGGCCAGCGACGACAAGCACCGCTGGACCATCACCCCGGACGGTTCGGAAGCGGTGGACATGGAGGACGCGAACTACCTGCGCATGGGCGACTGGACGGTACTGCGGCGCGGACCGCGCATCGGCTATCTGGACAGCCAGGGGCAATGGCAGATCGCGCCTTTGGCCGCCACCGCCGGCTCGTTCCGCGGCGAACCGGCCCGCGCCCTGCTGACGGGCGAAGACGGTCCGCGCCTGATCGACGACCAGGGCAAGACCGTGACCACGCTGCCGGCGGGCGAATGGCGCTGGCCGCTGGGCTCCGACACGCTGCTGCGGCACTATTACGCCGGCAACCGGGAGATGACCGACTACACCGGCCTGGACGGCAAGAAGCGGCTCTCCGTCGAGGGCGTTGCGTCGGCCTACTCCGAAGGACGCGCCGTGGCGCGCGTGTCCAACCGGGGCATGCGCGCGGTGGACGGCAAGGGCGCACTGGCCGGGCCCGCGTTCGACGCGCTGGGCCTGCTGCGCGAAGGTCTGGCGCCGGTCGGCATCGATAGCGGCTACGGCTACGTGGACGCTCAAGGCAAGCTGGTGATCGCCGCCGACTACCGGGCGGTCGCGCCGTTCCACAATGGCCGCGCCGTGGTGTCCACGCTGGAGAAGTCGATGATCATCGATCCCGCCGGCAAGCAGGTGGCGCGCGTGGAAATCGAATGCGGCGTGCGCATGCTGTACGGCTCGCACGACCAGCGGCTGTGGCCGCTGAGCCTGCCCAGCCGCTGCGCCCGCTAGCGCCGCGCGCCTACTGCGCATCCAGCGCCAGATAACGGCGCGTCTGCACGATCTCTTCCCGCTCCTTGAAGCTGGTGAGCTGATCGGCCAGCGCGCTGCTGTCGCCGGTCTGCTTGATCGCCGCGAGCGTGGCCTGCATGGCATGGATGGCGGCGCGTTGCAGGTCCGACGGAATGATCGCCAGGCGGTAGCCCATGGCCGCCAGGTCGGCCAGCGGCGTGAGCGGCGTCTTGCCGCCGTAAAACATATTGATGAGCTTCAGGCCGGGCAGGCGCTCGGCGATGGCGCGGATCTGCTCCAGCGTCTCGGGCGCTTCCACGAAGATCATGTCCGCCCCCGCCTTCAGGTAGCGCTCGGCACGCGATAGCGCGGCCTCGAAACCCTCGACCGCGATGGCGTCGGTACGCGCGATCACCAGCACGTCCGGGTCGCTCAGGGTCTGGCGCGCGATGTGCACTTTGCGGCACATTTCCTCGGCATCCACCAGGCTCTTGTCGTCCAGATGGCCGCAGCGCTTGGGAAAGGACTGGTCTTCGATGTGAAAGGCCGCCACGCCCGCGCGTTCCATGATGCGCACCGTGCGCTCCACATTGGCCGACCCGCCGAAGCCGGTGTCGGCGTCGGCCACCACCGGCAGGCCGCTGGCGTCCACGATCTTCTCCACACGGTCCATGACCTCGGTAAAGCTGAGCAGCCCGATGTCCGGATAGCCGGCCGCGCGCGCGATGGCGCCGCCGCTGGCGTAGACGGCGGAAAAGCCCGCGGCCGCCACCAGCCGCGCCGACATGCCGTCATAGGCGCCGGGCGCCACGACGATGTCGCGGGCCAGGTGCTGGCGCAACAGGGTGCTGGGTTTGATGGGAGCAGTCATGCGGATTCCTTTGCAGGGGTCGTCGATGTATGCATGATCGGCGCGTCGCAATAGAATGTCCAATATATGGAAAATTGATAATCAATACTTTTAAAGTACAGATATGGAACTGCGCCATCTGCGTTACTTCGTCGCCACCGCCGAGGCCCAGCACTTCACGCGCGCGGCGGAACAGCTGGGCATGGCGCAGCCGCCGCTGTCGCAGCAGATCCGCCAGCTGGAGCAGGAAGTCGGCACGCCGCTATTCGACCGTATGGGGCGCGGCGTCGCGCTGAACGACGCCGGCCGCGCCTTCCTGGTTTGCGCGCAGGACATCCTGCAACGCGCCCAGGCCGCCGTGCTGACCGCGCAGCGCGCCGCGCGCGGCGAAGTCGGCGAGCTCACCTTGGGGTTCACGGAATCCGCGTCCTTCAGCGGCGTGGTGACGGAACTGATACGACAGTACCGGCAGCAGTATCCGGACGTGGAGATGACGCTGTCGCAAGGCGACAGCGAAACGCTGGTGGCGCAGCTGCGCAGCGGCGCCATCGACGCGGCCTTTGTGCGTCCACCCTTTGCGCTGGATGGCGGCCTGGCATTCACGCAACTGGCGGAAGAACCGCTGGTGGTGGCCTTGCCGCTAGGCCACCCGCTGGCGCGGCGCAAGCGGCTCGCGCCCGCCGACCTGGAGCAGGAGCGCTTCATCCTGTATTCGCGCAAGTCCGGCTATGGGCTCAGCGCCGACATCATGGCGGCCTGCCGCCAACATGGGCTGAATCCGCAGATCGGCCAGCGCGCGCCGCAACTGTCGTCAGCGGTGAACCTGGTCGCCGCCGGCATGGGCGTGGCCATCGTGCCGGAATCGCTGCACCATCTACGGCCCGACGGCGTGGTGTACCGCCCCTTCGCGCTGGACTGGCCGCGCGCGGTGCTGGGCCTGGCCGTGCGCGAGCAGGGTGCGGGTGGACGCGTGCGCAATCTGCTGGCCTTGGCCGGCGACTGAGGACCTTGCCCCCGCGCCCGCCGACGAATCGAGACCGGACTCAGCCTTCGTGCGACTCGTGCACGGCGACCGCTCCGCGCTTCCAGTAGCTGGCGGCGCGGATGCGGCTCTTGTCGATGCCGTGCTGCGCCACCATGATTTCCCGCAAGGCCTTGGCGGCGGCGGATTCCGCGGCGACCCAGACATAGCCTTCGCCCGGCGGCAGTTTCAGTTCGCGCGCCGCTTCCAGCAGCAGGGTGCTGTAGCCCGGCGCGGTGCCGTTGCGATGCAGCCAGCGCACGGAAGCCTGGGCCTGGGTAGGCAGCGGAATCTCGTTGGAGGCCTGCGGCACTTCGATCAGCACCAGCGCCTGCGCGGTGGCCGGCAGCTCTTCCAGACGGCGGGCGATGGCGGGCAAGGCGGTTTCGTCGCCGATCAGCACATGCCAGTCGAAACCCTTGGGCACGACGAAAGAACCGCGCGGTCCGCCTATGCCCAGTTGCTGGCCGGGTTCGGCCTGTTCCGCCCAGGTGGACGCGGGACCGTCGCCATGCAGCACGAAATCGATGTCCAGCTCCCTGCGTGCCGTGTCGAAACGGCGCGGCGTGTAATCGCGCGCGGCGGGCTTGGGCGCGTCCTCGGGGAACTTGATGCCGTCCGCGGTCGCGACCGGCAGCGCCGGCGGCAAGGACGGATCGGCGGGAAAGAACAGCTTCACGTGGTCGTCGAACGAGGCGGACACGAAGTCCTGCAGGTCGTCGCCGGTGAAAGTGACGCGGGCCAGCAGGCCGGCAATGCGTTCGACGCTGGCCACGGTCAGCGTGCGCATCTTCAGGTCGTGGCGGACGCGTTCGACATTCAGGTCGTTGCGGGTCATGGATACTCCAGGAAAAGAATCGGAATCAGGAACAGCTCGGGTCTGTGATTTCCGCGGTGGCGCGGGCCAGGATGGCCGCGATGCGCCGTTGTTCTTGGGGCGAGGCGTCGGTGCGGTCCAGCAGCGCGCGCTTGAGCGCCTGGCGCGCGGCCACGAATTCCGGCAGCCAACCCGTAGCGGTGTCTTCGCCTTCCGGGCCGACGGTGCGCGGCTGGCCGCTCCAGGCCTGGCGCATCCAGTCCATCTTGCGCGCCACGTGCTTGAGCTTGTTGAACATCAGCGCAAGGCGCTCGCGGTTGCCGTCCAGGTGCGCGCGGCCCGGCTCGGCCAAGTGATAGCGCTTCTTCGCGCCCTCTTGCTCGACGGTGGCGTAGCCCAACTCTTCCAGATAGGTCAGCGCGGGATAGACCATGCCGGGGCTGGGCGTGTAGAAGCCGTTGCTGAGCGCGCCCAGCGCCTTGATCAGCTCGTAGCCGTGGCTGGGATTTTTTTCCAGCAGGCCCAGCAGCATGAGCTGCAGGTCGTCGGCGCTGACTTTGCGGCTGCGGGTCCAGCCGCGGCCGTCGTCGCCGAAACCGCCGCCGAAGCCGCCGCCCTCGCCGCGCTCGTCGGCCGGACCGGAGAACCAGTCGCCGCCCGCGCCGGCGTGGCGCTGATGATGGCCATGGCCCTCGCCGTGGTGGCGATGGTGCGCATGGGAATGATGGGAATGGGAATGATCGTGGCGGCCCTCCGGCTTCTGGCGGGCACGGCGCACGAATGCGGTAAGGAATTGGGCATCACGCATGGTTTACCTCCGGTGTCTATCGCAAGATCTATATCTTACGACATATATCTTACGATATACCTGCGATGATCCGGCCGTCAAGCGCGACGTTCGATCACCCCTGCCGCGATGCCTCCCACGATGAGCGCCATGCCCGCCAGCAGCGAAGCGCTGACCGGCTCATGCAGCAACACGGCCGAGCACAGCAGGCCGAACACGGGCACGCCCAAAAGCCCGATGGAAGTGACGCCCGCAGGCAATGCACGATTGACATTCACGGCAGCCCAGTACGCCACCGCGATGCCGAACACGCCGGCGTAGCCCAGCAGCCACGCCAGGTCCGCGCTCCAGGTTATTTGCGGCGCACCTTCGGTCGTGTAGGCCACCGCCGACAGCACGGCGGAGGCCAGCAGGGCCTGCCACAGCGCCAGCTCGAACGGCGGCGTGACCCAGCGGTGCGCGCGCACGTAGACGATGTTGGCCGCCCAGCACAGCGCCGCCAGCAGGATCAGGCCGTTGCCGACCAGCGCGTCGCGATTGTTCCAGTCGAAGTCCAGCGGGTTGAAGATGACAACCAGGCCCAAGAGGCCCAGCGCCAACCCGGCTTGCCGCACGCGGCTCACGGACTCACCCAGAAAGAGCCAGGCTCCGGGAATCACCCACAGCGGCGTGGTGTAGGCCAGCACGGCCGAGCGGCCCGCCGGCACGTACAGCATGCCCAGGCTGACCAGCGCGGCGAAGGCGCCCATGTGCAGCAGCCCCACGCTGAGGATCACGGGAAGGTCGGCCTTGACCGGCCAGGCCACGCGGCGCAGCGCCAGGCCCAGCAGCAGCAACGCGGCGACGCCCACAAGCGTGCGTGCGGCCGCCGCCCAGATGGGCGTCATGTAGTGCAGCAGCTGCTTGTTGACGATCCAGGTGAAGCCCCAGGCCAGCACCACCACGCCCAAAAGCAGCAAGGCGTGGCGGCGGGAAAGCGTGGCGGTGGACATGAGCGGAGGCGTCCGCGAGGACGTGGCGGTACGAAGAAGTCCCGACTATAGGAGCCGCCCGCCGCGGCGCCGTAGACCCACGCCGCGCCTATTCCCTGGTGCCACGGGCGGGCCTGGATCTGGCGTTTGCACGGCCCCCAAGCCAGCGCTCGAAATCCGCCGCCTTCGGTTCGTCCGGCGCCGGCGCATAGACCACCAGCCGCAGATGCCGGCTCTCGTCCACCGACAAGGTGGAATGCTCGAACGCCAACTCGCCCAGGGACGGCAAACAAAGGCTGCGCAGGCCCGTGCAGGCTCCATGCACATCGTGTTCGCGCCACCAGGCTTTGAAGTCCGGCGACACGCATTCCAGCTCGTCGACCAGTTCGGCTACATCCGGCGCCTGGCCCGCGCTGGCGAAATCGCGGCGGAAGGTAGACAGCATGGCGGGCGCTTGCGCCGGCCAGTCCACGAACAGTTCGCGCATCGCCGGGTCGGCGAACAGCATCCACAGCAGGTTCCTGCGGCCCTCCGCCTGCGCCGAAAAATTGAACACGCGGTCCGCGGCCGCGTTCCACACCACCACGTCCCAGCGCAGGTTGAGGATATAGGCGGGACGCGCCGGCAGATCGTCCATCAGGCGGCGGACCTGCGCAGGTACTGTGCACCAGGTGCGGCCCGGTTCCGATGGCGGACGCTGGTGCGCCAGCAGGTACAAGTGGCGACGCTCGGCGGCGTCCAGCTGCAGCACGCGCGCCAGGTTTTCCAGGAACCCGGCCGACACGCTGATGTTACGGCCTTGTTCGAACCAGGTGTACCAGGCCAAGCCCACGCCGGCCAGCGCGGCGACTTCCTCGCGACGCAATCCCGGTGTGCGCCGGCGGCCTCCCGCAGGCAGTCCGACTGCGGCGGGACTGAGCCGTTCGCGGCGCAGCCGCAGGAACTCGGACAGATCCGCGCGGGTGCGCGCCAGGCGCTTCGGGGCTTCGGTAGCGGTCATGAGTCTATTGCACCCAGTAATAGCATAAGTAGCTAAATTGTATAAGGCTAAAAGCCTCTCCAGAATAGCGCCCAACCTTGTTTCGATGGCGCTTTCCATGACTTCCTCCACACTCCCCTGCCCCGGCCTGCAAGCTGCTCCGCAACCCGCCATGGGCCGCCTGGGCCTGGCCGTGCTGCTGTCGGGCGGGTTCATCACGATCTTCGATCTGTTCGTGGTGAACGTCGCCATCCCCAGCATGCAGTCCACCCTGTCCGCCAGCTTCGCGCAGATCAGCTTCATCATCGCCGCCTACGAACTGGCCTACGGCGTGCTGCTGATCGCGGGCAGCCGGCTGGGTGACCGCCACGGCCGGCGGCGCCTGTTCATGCTGGGCATGGCGGGGTTCGCGCTGGCCTCGGCGCTGTGCGGCGTTGCCCCCACGGCCGACACACTGATCGCCGCGCGCGTCCTGCAAGGCATGGCGGCGGCCATGCTGTTTCCGCAGGTCTACGCGCTGATCCGCGTCAGCTATCAGGGCCACGAGCGGCGGCGCGCCTTCGGCCTGCTGGGCATGACGCTGGGACTGGCGGCCATCGCGGGACAAGTGCTGGGCGGCTGGATCGTGCACGCCGACCTGTTCGGCCTGGCCTGGCGCAGCATCTTCCTGCTCAACGTGCCGCTGGGCCTGCTGGCATGGCGGCTGGCCCGCCACATTCCGGAATCGCGCGAGCCTTCGGGCGCGCACATGGACTGGCCTGGCGCGGCGCTGGTGGGCACGGGACTGGCCCTGCTGTTGCTGGCGCTGATCGAAGGTCCGACGCGGCACTGGCCCGCGTGGACACTGGCTTGCGGCGTGGCGGCGGTCGCCGCGCTGGCGCTGTTCGTGCGCATGCAGCGCCGCATCGCGGCCCGCGGCGGCGCGCCGCTGGTCGACATGGCCTTGCTGGCGCAGCCGCGCTTCGCGGCGGGCTGCCTGCTGGTGATGTTGGTGTATTCCACCACCAGCGCGATGTTTCTTTGCTACGCGTTGCTGGTGCAGACAGGCTTCGGGCTGGACGCGCTGACGGCGGGCCTGATCTTCGCGCCCGCCAGCTTGGGCTTCGTGGCGGGATCGATGTGGGCACCGCGGCTGGTCGCACGTTTCAGCACGCGCGCCATCGCCTTGGCCGCGTTGCTGTATGGCGGCGCCACGGCGACATTGATGCTGCAGGTCGGCGCGGCCGGCGCCAGCCTCGCGCCGTGGTCGCTATTGCCGGCGCTGGTGTGGTTGGGAGCCGCGCAAGGCGCCGTCAACACGCCGCTGGTGAACCTGGCATTGGGCCTGGTGGAAGACCGCCATGCCGGCATGGCGGCGGGCGTCGTATCGACCTTGCAACAGGTGGGCGCGGCGCTGGGCGTGTCGGCGGCGGGGATGCTGTTTGTCGGCACGCTGGACGCCTATGCCGATGCCGGCGAGGCCGAAAGCCATGCGCGGGCCTTCGCCAGCGCCCTGCAGTTCAACGTCGCGGCGATACTGATCGCGGTGGCCCTGCTCTGGTGGCTAGGGCGCCCCGCGCGCGACGCTGGATCAGGCCAGTATCCCCGCTGAACTCAGACCGCCGAAGCCAGCGGCACGCCCGGCTGGCTGGCCGAGCGCGTGCCCGGCAGCGGATGACAGGACTGCGGATGATAGGTGTGCACCAGCGACAGCTTCACACGGTCGCTGCTGTTGCCCTGGGCCGCGTGCAGGGTGCGGCAATGGAAGAACACCACATCGCCTGCCTGCAATTCCGGACAGACCGCGCGCGCGATCCATTCGGCGTTCTGGGGCGCGTCGTCCCGGAAGAACTTCTGCGGGTCGAACTGTTCAGGCGCAAAGGCGGCAGCGTGCGAACCTGGGATGAACGACAGGCCGCCGTTGGCACGGGTTTCCGGGCCCAGCGCCAGCCAGGTGGAAACCAGGTCCGTGTCGGAAAACGACCAGTAGCGGATGTCCTGGTGCCACCCCGTCAGGCTGCCGTAGGCCGGGCGCTTGGTCATCACGCAGTTGTGGTGCACGGTGGACAGCACCGGCGTTTCACCGAAGTAGCGTCCCAGCCACTGGCCGATGCGGGCATCGGTGGCCCATTGCGCGAACAAGGGATCGCGGGCGTAGGCGCTCAGCAGGCGGCGCACGGTCTGCCCGCCTTCGGCGGCGCGCGACTCGGGCGCGCCGGGATAGCGCAGGTCGGCTTCGTATTCGATGGGCGCGATGTGTTCGCGCAAATGGCGTTCGGCCACGGCGCGCAGCGCCACCACCTGTTCCGGGCTGGCGAACTGGCGCGCCACCACGAAGCCCTGCTCGCGCAGGACGGCTATCTGATCATCAGGCAACAACATGGCATTCAGGTTGCGGGGGGTTGGGCGGGAGGATTGATGCGGGCGGCGTCGCGCTCCTGTACCTCATGGTGCACCCATTCGCGCCACACCGCCACCAGCAGGGCCATCAGCACCGGGCCGACGAACAGCCCGACGATGCCCATGGTTTTCACGCCGCCCACCAGGCCGAAGAAGGTCGGCAGGAAAGGCAGCTTGACCGGCCCGCCCACCAGCCGCGGGCGCAAGGTTTTGTCGACGATGAAGAGTTCCACGCTGCCCCAGATCATCAGGGCGATGCCCGCCACCAGATGGCCCGAGCCCACCAGATACAGCGACACCAAGGTGAACGACAGCGGCGCGCCGCCGGGTATCAGCGCCATGAAGCCCGTGACCACGCCCAGCAGCACCGGCGACGGCACGCCCGCCACCCAGTAGGCGATGCCCAGCACCAGGCCTTCGCCCAAGGCAATCAGCCCCATGCCGGTGACGGTGGAGTTGATGGTGGCCGGCACCACGCGCGAAAAACGCTGCCAGCGCGCGGGCAGGATGCGTTCGCCCAGCACGTCCAGCTGGGCCACCATGCGGATGCCGTCCTTGTAGACGAAGAACAGCGTGATCAGCATGAACAGCACCGTCAGCAACAACTGGAACACGTTGCCGGTGGCCGCCAGGACCATGCGGTAGATATTGCCCAGATGCTCGCCGCTGACGGCCTCGACCAGGGCGCCCAGCGCATGTGGCTGGCCGATGTAGGCTTCCCAGTACTGGCCCAGGCGCTCGCCCACTACCGGCATGGAGGTGATCCAGTTGGGCACGTCCACGCCATGACGGTTGGCCGCGATGGCCCAGGCGAAGAAGGTGCTGGCTTCCTTGATGGCGTAGGACAGCGCCAGCGACATCGGCACGATCAGCACCACGATCACCACCAGCAGCGCCAGCGAGGCGGCCAGCGCGGTGCGGCCGCCACAGCGGGCGACCAGGCGTTGATACAGGGGCCAGCTGGCCAGGCCGATGATGAGTGCGGCGAGCGCGGGGACCAGGAAACCGCTAAGGAAGTACACCCCCGCCAACAGCACGAGCAACAAAAGCCAACGGGCGATCAGGTAAGCGGGTAGTACAGGCTGCATGGAGCGGATCGACAGTAAGGGCGTTGTAGGCTTTGACTGTCGGACTATACAGACGTTTCATGCAAATCGAGGGACACAAGGCCTGTATTTACTACGGGGTTTCCCGTGTCGCCCTGGGCGGAGGGCGCATCCGCCCTCCGTGCCAGACGCTTACAGGGCGTATTCGGCAGCCTCTTCGCGCGCGCTGCGGCGGCGCGGCGGCAGGTATTCCTCCAGCGCCGGCCTGGGCGCGGTGGACGCCAGGGTGTTCGCCTGGCTGACCTGGCGCGCGTAGACGCCGCAGCTGGCGGCAGCCGGATCGGTCTCGTCGCGGCCGCTCAAGAGCGGGCAGCTGGCGAACAATTCGGCGGTCCAGTCGGCAAAGGCGCGCACCTTGGGCGACAACTGGCGGCTTTGCGGGTAGAGCACCGAGATCGCGGTGGGGCTGGGCTTCCATTGCGGCAGCACTTCGATGAGCTCGCCCGATTGCAGGTGCGGCAGCGCCATGTAACGGGCGGTCTGGATCAGGCCGAAGCCCTTCAGCCCGCAATCCAGGTAGGCGCCGGCCTCGTTCACCGACACCACGCCCTTCATTTCCACTTCCTGGTGCTTGCCGTCGACCCTGAAGTCCCAGGCGCAATTGCGGCCGGTACGGCTGGAGAAATAGTGCACGGCATGATGGTCGCGCAGCTCGTCGATGCTCTGCGGCAGGCCGTGGCGCGCCACATAGGTGGGGGATGCGCAGGTCACGGTCTGCAGCGTGCCGATACGGCGCGCGACCAGGCTGGAATCTTCCAGGTCGCCGGCGCGGATCACGCAATCCACGGCCTCCTGCACCATGTCGACCGGACGGTCGCCCAAGCCCAGCACCAGCTCCACGTCAGGGTATTTGTCGTGGAAATCACACAATGAGGGAATCAGGATCAGCCGTCCGATGCAGGTCGGCACGTCGATGCGCAGCCTGCCCTTCAGGCGTAGGGCCGCTTCCTGGAAGCAGGCCTCGGTTTCCTCGACGTCCGCCAGGATGCGCACGCAGTGCTGGTAATAGCCGGCGCCGTCGGGCGTCAGGCCGATACGGCGCGTGGTTCGGTTGAGCAGGCGCACGCCCAAAAGGCGTTCGAGATTCTGGATGATGGTGGTGACGGTGGTGCGCGGCAGCGAGAGGCTGTCGGCCGCCCGCGTGAAGCTGTTGGCGTCGACGACGCGCACAAACACCTGCATAGCCTGAAAACGGTCCATGGCGACGGTGTCCTTTTGGGAAATAGTCGGTGTGGACGGAGCATAACCCGTTTTCGGCGTTGATTAGTCGACCTTGACGACTAGTGTTGCCGAAACATACGGGTTTATCCGCCCCCCTAAACCGCTCAGAATGCAAACCATCTTGAAGTGCCCTTGCCGCCAGGCGCCGTCAAAGGGCATGCCTACCCTCAGATTCCGGTAACCGCAAAGACCCGCCCAACCAGGCGCCTTTGCCTGAAATGCGCAGCCGCATTAAATGTTGCATCGCAGCATTTTCACCGGATCCTGAGGGCAGGCCTGCCCAGACCGCCACAGCCGCCTCCCGCCCCCAGGCTCACCCAGGCAAGCGCGCTTTCGCCCCATCATCTCTCAAGGAAACACCATGGTTTCGCGCAATCGTATTGCTGTGCTCGCCGTATTTGCAGCCGTCATCGCCGCCGGCGGCGGTTACGCCCTGTTCCGTGCTCCCGCCGGCGCCAACGCCGCCCAGGCGCAGACCGCCCCCGCCGCGCCCCCGGTCGAGGTAGCCGAGGTGCTGAACAAGACCATCGTGGACTGGCAGCGCTACTCCGGCCGCCTGGAAGCCATCGACCGCGTCGACATCCGTCCCCTGGTGTCGGGCACCCTCACCGCCGTGCATTTCCAGGACGGCAGCATCGTCAAGAAGGGCGACGTACTCTTCACCATCGATCCGCGCCCCTATGCGGCCGAGGTCGACCGCGCCGCCGCCGCGCTGACCGCCGCGAAAGCCCGTGCCTCGTACACCGCCACCGAACTGGCCCGCGGCCAGCGCCTGCTGACCGATAACGCCATCGCCCGCCGCGACTTCGAGGAAAAGCAGAACGCCGCGCGCGAAGCCGCCGCCAATCTGCAGGGCGCGCAAGCGGCGCTGGACTATGCCAAGCTGAACCTCGGCTACACCCGCATCGAAGCCCCCGTGGCCGGCCGCGTGTCGCGCGCCGAGGTCACCGTGGGCAACGTGGTGGCAGCCGGCGCCGCCTCGGTGCCGCTGACCCGGCTGGTGTCGGTCTCCAAGATGTACGCCTCGTTCGACGTGGACGAGCAGACCTTCCTGCGCTACGTGAACCCCGCGCGCAGCGGCCGCAGCGGCGCCGTGCCGGTGGAACTCGGCCTGGCCAACGAGGAAGGCTATTCGCGCACCGGTGTCGTGCAGTCCGTGGACAACCGCCTGGACACCACCTCCGGCACGATCCGCGTGCGAGCCGAATTCGACAACGCCGACGGCATGCTGCTGCCCGGCCTGTATGCCCGCGTCCGCCTGGGCGGCAGCGAACCGCGCCAGGCCGTGCTGATCGACGAAAAAGCCATCGGCACCGACCAGGACAAGCGCTACGTGCTGGTGCTGGACGACAAGAACCACGCCGTCTACCGCCAGATCAAGCTGGGCGCCAACCAGGAGGGCCTGCGCGTGGTCGATTCGGGCCTTGCCGCCGGCGAACGCATCGTCGTCAACGGTTTGCAACGCATCCGTCCCGGCGATGCCGTGACCCCCACCGTCGTCCCCATGGTTGCGGCCCAACGCAACCCGGTCAAGACCGCCTCGGCCACGCTGAACTGAGCCGGCGCGTCTAACGAGAACGTTCATGAATATCTCGAAATTCTTCATCGACCGGCCGATCTTCGCCGGCGTGCTGTCGGTCCTGGTGCTGCTGGCAGGCCTTCTCGCCATGTTCCAGCTGCCCATCTCCGAATACCCGGAAGTGGTGCCGCCGTCCGTGGTCGTGCGCGCGCAGTACCCGGGCGCCAACCCCAAGGTCATCGCCGAAACCGTGGCCTCGCCGCTGGAGGAATCCATCAACGGCGTCGAAGACATGCTGTACATGCAGTCGCAAGCCAATAGCGACGGCAACCTGACGCTGACGGTGAACTTCAAGCTGGGCGTGGATCCGGACAAGGCCCAGCAGCTGGTGCAGAACCGCGTGTCGCAGGCGCTCCCGCGCCTGCCGCCGGACGTGCAGCGCCTGGGCGTCACCACGGCCAAGAGCTCGCCCACGCTGACGCTGGTGGTGCACCTGATCTCGCCCAATGACCGCTACGACATCACCTATCTGCGCAACTACGCCATCCTGAACGTCAAGGACCGGCTGGCCCGCATCACGGGCGTGGGCGAAGTGACGGTGTGGGGCTCGGGCAACTATTCCATGCGCGTCTGGCTGGACCCGCAAAAGGTCGCCCAGCGCGGCCTGACCGCCACCGAGGTCGTCAACGCCATCCGCGAGCAGAACGTGCAGGTCGCCGCCGGCGTCATCGGCGCGTCCCCGACGCTGGGCGACGTGCCGCTGCAGCTGAACGTCAATGCGCGCGGCCGCCTGCAAAGCGAAGAGGAATTCCGCGACATCATCCTGAAGACCTCGCCCGACGGCGCCGTGACCTATCTGTCGGACGTGGCCCGCGTGGAACTGGACGCGCAGGAATACGGCTTGCGCTCGCTGCTGGACAACAAGCAGGCCGTCGGCATGGGCATCATGCAGTCGCCCGGCGCCAACGCGCTGGACGTGTCCAGCCAGGTGCGCGCCGCCATGGCCGAACTGGAGCAGGACTTCCCGCCCGGCGTGGAATACCGCATCGAATACGACCCCACGCAATTCGTGCGCGCCAGCATCGAAGCCGTGGTGACCACGCTGCTGGAAGCAATCGCCCTGGTGGTGTTGGTGGTGATCCTGTTCCTGCAGACCTGGCGCGCGTCGATCATCCCGCTGCTGGCGGTGCCGGTGTCCATCGTGGGTACCTTCGCGCTGCTGCTGATGTTCGGCTATTCCATCAACGCGCTCTCGCTGTTCGGCATGGTGCTGGCCATCGGCATCGTGGTGGACGACGCCATCGTGGTGGTGGAAAACGTGGAGCGCAACATCGCGGCGGGCTTGAGTCCGCGCGACGCGACCTACCGCGCCATGCGCGAAGTCAGCGGCCCCATCATCGCCATCGCGCTGACCCTGTGCGCGGTGTTCGTGCCGCTGGCCTTCATGACGGGCCTGACCGGCCAGTTCTACAAGCAGTTCGCCATGACCATCGCCATCTCGACGGTGATCTCGGCCTTCAACTCGCTGACCCTGTCGCCCGCGCTGTCGGCCATTCTGCTCAAGAGCCATCACGACAAGCCTGACTGGCTGACCCGCGGCATGAACCGCGTCTTCGGCCGCTTCTTCAACTGGTTCAACAATATGTTCGGCCGCGCGTCCGAGTCCTACGGCACGGGCGTGGCCAGCGTGATCCGCCGCAAGGCCGGCGCCATGGGCGTGTACGCCGTGCTGGTGGCCGCCACCATCGGCGTCTCCTACCTGGTGCCAGGCGGCTTCGTGCCCGCGCAGGACAAGCAGTACCTGATCGCCTTCACGCAACTGCCCAACGGCGCCTCGCTGGACCGCACCGAAGCGGTGATCCGCCGCATGAGCGACATCGCCCTGAAGGAACCCGGCGTGCAGAGCACCATCGCCTTCCCCGGCCTGTCGATCAACGGCTTCACCAACAGCTCCAGCGCCGGCATCGTGTTCGTCACGCTCAAGCCTTTCAAGGAACGCAAAGGCGCGGCGCTGTCAGGCGACGCCATCGCGGGCTCGCTCAACCAGAAGTTCGCAGCCATCCAGGACTCGTTCATCGCCGTGTTCCCGCCCCCGCCCGTGATGGGCCTGGGCACGCTGGGCGGTTTCAAGTTCCAGATCGAGGACCGTGGCGCCGCCGGCTACGCCGAACTGGACAAGGCCAAGCAAGCCTTCCTGGAAAAGGCGCGCCAGACACCGGAACTGGGTCCCGCCTTCTCCAGCTATGAAATCAACGTGCCGCAGCTGGACGTGGACCTGGACCGCGTCAAGGCCAAGCAGCTGGGCGTGCCGGTGACGGAAGTGTTCGACACCATGCAGATCTACCTGGGCTCGATGTACGTCAACGACTTCAACCGTTTCGGCCGCGTCTTCCAGGTGCGGGCGCAAGCCGACGCGCAATTCCGCGCGCACGCCGACGACATCCTGCAACTGAAAACCCGCAACGCCGCCGGCGAAATGGTGCCGCTGTCCTCGCTGGTCACGGTCAACCAGACCTTTGGTCCGGAAATGGTGGTGCGCTACAACGGCTACACCGCCGCCGACATCAACGGCGGTCCGGCGCCCGGCTACTCGTCCGACCAAGCGCAGGCCGCGGCCGAACGCGTGGCCGCCGAGACCCTGCCGCGCGGCATGAAGATGGAGTGGACCGACCTGACCTACCAGCAGATCCTGGCGGGCAACGCCGGCCTGTGGGTGTTCCCGATCAGCGTGCTGCTCGTGTTCCTGGTGCTGGCCGCCCTGTACGAAAGCCTGACCCTGCCGCTGGCCGTGATCCTGATCGTGCCGATGAGCATCCTGGCCGCGCTGACAGGCGTCTACCTGACCGGCAACGACAACAACATCTTCACGCAGATCGGCTTGATGGTGCTGGTGGGGCTGTCGGCGAAGAACGCGATCCTGATCGTGGAATTCGCCCGCGAACTGGAAATGAACGGCCGCAGCCCGCTGGAAGCCGCCATCGAGGCCAGCCGCCTGCGCCTGCGCCCCATCCTGATGACGTCCATCGCGTTCATCATGGGCGTGGTACCGCTGGTGCTGTCCTCGGGCGCAGGCTCTGAAATGCGCCAGGCCATGGGTATCGCCGTGTTCTTCGGCATGCTGGGCGTGACCCTGTTCGGCCTGTTCCTGACCCCGGTGTTCTACGTGCTGCTGCGCACGCTGGGCGGCAAGAAGCTGCACTCCGCCGCGCCGCACGAAGCCCCGGTCTGCGTACCGCACCTGGACCCGAACGCACCGCCCTCCACGCAGCACCAGACCTGAGCCGGCAGACCAGAAGAAGCATAGCCAGCGCCTCCCGCCCCCGCGGCGGGAGGCGCCCACAAGAGAAT